>JASHSS010000466.1 GCA_030038565.1 Bryobacteraceae bacterium | reverse complement strand
CCGGTGGCCGTTTACGCCCACATCCATCGGTCTTTTGTCCGCAGCGTCGCGGGTAGGGTGGTGGTCAACACCGGCAGCGTCAGCCTTTCCTTCGATGGCGATCCGCGCGCGGCATACCTGCTGCTCGATGAGCACCGGCCGGTCATCCGGCGCGTGGAGTACGATTTGGACAAGGAAATCCAGGCGCTTGCCGCGTCGCGGATCCCGCATGCGGCGTGGATGGCGAAGACCCTCCGAAGCGCCCGCCCACAGATGCCCTAAGCCACCCGCTTCCGGGCTTGCCGCGCCGGCCCGGCGTGGCAGTCAGGACGTGGCGCGCCCTTCCGGCGCCCGCCTTTTGTTCCAGCGGCCGCCGGATTATCGGAGCCGTCCAGGGTTCCTCCGCTAGCTGGCGGTTTGCGTCGGCACTCGCCCCTTCCTACGCCGTTCCCCCCGCTTTGGCCGTCTGCGGCCGAAATGTCAGGTCGCCCACCTCGTGATCCGCATCCACCGTCACGGCTTGCCCGTCACGAATCTCCCCCTTCAGCAGGAGCCGTCCCAGCGGCGTCTCGATCTTCTTCTGGATCGCCCGTTTCAGAGGACGGGCCCCGTAATGCGGATCGTAGCCCGTGCGCACCAGGTTGGCGCGCGCCCGATCGGTCAACTCCAGCGCGATGTGCCGTTCGGCCAGCCGCGCCCTCAGGCGGCCCAACTGGATTTCCACAATCTGTTTCAGGTGCTCCTCGCTCAGCGCGTGAAATACGATCACCTCATCCACGCGGTTCAGAAACTCGGGGCGGAACTGGCGCCGCAGTTCCTCCAGGACGGCCTCTCTCATCCGCTCGTATTCGGCGCCGCTGTCGCGCTTGCCCGGGCGGTAATCCAGAATCCGCTGGCTGCCCACGTTGGAGGTCATGATCACAATCGTGTTCTTGAAATCCACCGTGCGCCCCTGGCCATCCGTCAGCCGGCCGTCGTCCAGCACTTGCAGCATCACGTTGAACACGTCGTGGTGGGCCTTTTCGATTTCGTCGAACAACACCACCGAATAGGGCCGCCGCCGCACCGCTTCGGTCAATTGCCCGCCCTCTTCATAGCCCACGTATCCGGGAGGCGAACCCACCAACCGGGACACCGTGTGCTTCTCCTGGTATTCCGACATATCGATGCGGATCATGGCGCGTTCGTCGTCGAACAGGTATTCGGCCAGCGCCCGCGCCAGTTCGGTCTTCCCCACTCCCGTCGGTCCCAGGAAAATGAAGCTGCCCACCGGCCGGTTGGGGTCCTTCAGCCCGGACCGCGCCCGGATGACCGCTTCCGACACCGCCGTCACGGCCTCGTCCTGTCCCACCACGCGCTTGTGCAGCTCGTCTTCCAGTTGCAGCAGTTTCTGCATCTCGCCTTCCATGAGGCGCGTCACCGGAACCCCCGTCCAGCGGCTCACCACCTCGGCGATATCTTCTTCGTCCACCTCTTCCTTAATCAAGCGCCCTTTGGAAGCGTCCGCGGCCGAACGCGCGGTTTCCTCCTGCAACTGGCGCTCGACGGCCACCAGCTTGCCGTATTTCAGCTCCGCCGCCCGGTTCAGGTCGTATTGCCGCTCGGCCTGCTCGATTTCGGTCTTGATCTGCTCCACCTGCTCGCGCAGCTTCTGCAGCCGCTCCACCGATTTCTTCTCGTTCTGCCAGCGCGCCGTCAGCGCGTCGGAGGAGGCCTTGTCATCGGCCAGTTCCTTCTCCAGCCTGGCCAGCCGCTCCTTGGACGCGGCGTCTTTCTCCTTGCGTAGCGCCTCGCGCTCGATTTCGAGCTGCATGATGCGCCGGCGCGCCTCGTCCAGTTCCGCGGGCATCGAATCGATCTCCGTGCGCAGCCGCGCGGCGGCCTCGTCCACCAGATCGATGGCCTTATCGGGCAGGAACCGCTCGGTGATGTAGCGGCTCGAGAGCACCGCCGCGGCTACCAGCGCCGCGTCCTTGATGCGCACCCCGTGGTGCACCTCGTAGCGCTCCTTCAAGCCGCGCAGGATCGAGATGGTGTCTTCCACGCTAGGCTGGTCCACCAGCACCGGCTGGAAGCGCCGCTCCAGGGCCGCATCTTTCTCCACGTGCTTGCGGTATTCGTCCAGAGTGGTCGCGCCGATACAGTGCAGCTCACCGCGCGCCAGCATGGGCTTCAGCAGGTTGCCCGCATCCATGGCCCCCTCTGCCTTGCCCGCCCCCACCACCGTGTGCAATTCGTCGATGAACAGGATCACCTCGCCGGCCGATTCCTGCACTTCTTTCAAGACCGCTTTCAACCGCTCCTCGAATTCTCCGCGATACTTCGCGCCGGCAATCAACGCGCCCATGTCCAACGCCACGATGCGCTTATTCTTCAGCCCCTCCGGCACGTCGCCGCGGATGATCCGCAGCGCCAGGCCCTCCACGATGGCGGTCTTGCCAACTCCCGGCTCGCCGATCAGCACGGGGTTGTTCTTGGTGCGCCGCGAGAGCACCTGGATCACCCGGCGGATCTCCTCGTCGCGGCCGATCACCGGGTCGAGCTTGCCATCGGAGGCCAGCTTGGTGAGGTCCCGCCCATAGCGCTCGAGCGCCTCGTAGGTGGCCTCCGGGTTCTGCGAGGTCACCCGCTGGTTACCGCGCACCTCGCGCAGGGCCAGCATCAGGCGCTCGTGCGTCAGGCCGAATTCCTTTAACAGCTTGCCCGCGGTCCCGCGATCCTCGATGGCCGCCAGCAGCACGTGCTCGACCGAAATGTACTGGTCCTTCAATTTGCGGGCTTCGTCCTCGGCCGCGGTCAGCAGCCGGTTGAGGCGGCTGGTCACAAAGATGTCTCCCGGCCCACCGCCCGGTCCTGACACCTTGGGCAGCCGGCCGAGCTCCGCTTCCAGACGCGCGGCCAGCGGCTCGACACCGATTCCGGCTTTGGCCAGAATCGACGGCGCCAGGCCCCCTTCCTGCTCCAGGAGGGCCGCCAGCAGGTGCTCGACGTCGATCTGCTGGTGGCCGTAGCGGATCGCCTGGCTCTGTGCGGATCGGATCGCTTCTTGTAATTTCTCCGTGAACCGGTTGATATCCATACTTCTATTTAATATCCGTAACCAACAGATGCGGTGATCGTTTTCACTGCTTCGCGGAACCCAACGGCCTGCCGGCGCATCTATTTGGGTAAGGTCGTGGGGTGGAGAGTAACCACATGAGTTCCGTTAAAAAGCAATGGCTTCAGCTCGGGGGTATCTGGTGTTCCCTGATGCACCACAAGAGCACCTGGCCGATTCACGGGCAGTATCACTGCCGTAAGTGCCTCCGCACGTTCCGCGTGCCGTTCTAAAGCGTACGGAAGGCGCGTCGGCTTCATCCCGCGTTCATGCGGATGAGTTGCTCGGCGTGCTTCAGCGCCTCGGGCGTGAGTTTATGTCCGGAAAGCATGCGGCCGATTTCCTTCGTGCGTCCGCCGGCATCCAGTTCCTCGATGGCCGCCGCGGTGCGTCCTTTGGATTCCTGCTTCTCCACCCGGTAGTGATGGTCGGCAAACGAAGCGATCTGCGGCAGATGCGTGACGCATAGCACCTGGCTCGCGGCGGCCAGCTTCTTCAGCCGCCGGCCAATTCCTTCCGCCGCGCTGCCGCCCACCCCGCTATCCACCTCATCGAACACGAGGGTGCGCGGCGCGGCCTGTCCTCGCGGCGCCGCCAGGCACGTTTTCAAAGCCAGCGCCAGGCGTGAAATTTCACCCCCCGAGGCCACTTTTTCGAGCGGCCGCGGCGCCTCGCCCAGGTTCGGGGACACCAGGTACTCGATGCTATCCGTTCCCGCCGCCGACCACGCCGCCGGCTGCATCTCCACCCGGAACACGGTGCCCTCCATGGCAAGCTGCGCCAATTCGCCCTCCACGCGCTTTTCCAGCTTGCGCGCCGCCGCCTGCCGCCGCGCGCTCAGTTCCCGCGCCAGCTTCTCGAACCCGGCCGCCAGGCGCTGCTGCTCCGCCCGCAGGCTTTCCATGCGCTCCCCGGCATGTTCCACGGCTTCCATCTGGCCGCGAACTTCATCGAGAAACGCCAGAATCTCGGCGCTGGACGCCCCGTACTTGCGCTTCAGCCGGTCGATCGCCGCCAGTCGCGTCTCCACTTCTTCCAGCCGTCCGGGATTGGCCTCCAGGCGCGAAAGGTAATCGCGTAACCCGTAAGCCAGTTCCAGCAGGCTCAAATCGGCGGCTTGCAGGTGCTCGCGCATCGCCGCGAGGGAGTTGTCCATGCGGCACAGTTCCTCCACCCGCTTGGCCGCCGTGCGCGCCAGCGTCAGCGCCGATTGCTGCCCGTCGTAGATGGCCGTGTACGCCGCCTGGGCCGCCTCCTCGATGCGCTGCACATTCTGCAGCACGCGCCGCTCGTTCTCCAGGCCTGCCTCTTCGCCCGCCACCAGCCCGGCGCTCTCGATTTCCTTGCGTTGGAACGACCACAGGTCCAGCAGGCGCAGCTTTTCCTGCTCCGTGCGCGCCAGTTCCTCCAGTTCGGCGGCCGCCGCGCGCCACGCCCGGTACGCCCCCGCCGTCGCCTCCAGCAATTCCCGGTGGCCGCCGAAAAGGTCCAGCATTTCACGCTGCGCCTCCACCGAAAAGAGAAGCTGCTGCTCGTGTTGTCCGTGAATATCGGCGAGCAACGGCGCCAGATCCTTCAGCAGGGCCGCCGAAACAGGACGGCTGTTCACGAACGCCCGCGACTTGCCGCCCGCCAGAATCTCCCGTTCGATGAGCAGCTCACCGTCTTCCATTTCCAGCCCGGCCGGATCCAGGGCTTCCCGCAGACGCGGACTCTCCCGCACATCGAAGATCCCCGCCACCCGGGCGCGCGTCTCGCCCGTGCGAACCGCCTCGGCCGACGCCCGGGCTCCCAGCAGCAGCCCCAGCGCATCCACCACGATCGACTTGCCGCTGCCCGTCTCCCCGGTCAACAGGTTCAGTCCTTCGTGAAAGCGCACCCGCAGCCGCTCCACTACCGCGTAATTCTCCACCACCAGCTCCAGCAGCATGGCTTGTGCACGATTATAGCGGGCCTCGCGCCACTCGCGGCGCTCAGCCGGCCGGTTGCGATTCTCGCACTCATGTGCCTGCGAGGGAGTGTGCGCACCGGGAACCGGCCCGCTTCCGTGAAGCCAGGGACGTTTACGGAATCTATCTCATGCCCAGGTAGCCGCCGTATCCGGCGACGCCTGCTGAAACCAGCAGGACCGCGAGACCCGTCAGGAGCAGCCGGATGGTCTTTTTGCTGGTGCCTTTCCATTCTCCGAGCATCAGCCCCAATAGCTGGCTGAAGAGGATCATGCTGGCCATCAAAACCGCCCATCCGATGTATGAGGTCGCACCCATCTGGGGCTCGCCGGTCTTGAAACAAATGAACTGCGAACACCAGATGGCTCCGGCGAGGGCGGCAAACCCCAGATTGGGGAACAGCGGCGCCCCTTTTTTCAGGTAATCGCCGGCGGTTTTGTTTTTCAGGTTCAAAAGGATGCACCAACCGCCGTTGACCACCAGACCGCCCAGGAGAACCACCACCAGCACGGGCATTCCTGCCCAGACTGTCGAGGTCGCGGGGGAAACCATCAGGGCGAGCTTTTGAATCTGCGGACCGCCTTGCAGGCCAAAGCTCATGCCCGAACTCATGAGCCCGGAGAAGATGGCCACTCCGATCCCTTTTTTGAGGTTGAATTCCGCCACCGCCTGCTTCTTCGCCTTGTCGTCTAGCTCGTTCTCCTTGGACCGGCCCGCCAGGCCGACAAATACGATGCCCGCTACCGAGAGCAGGGCGGCCGCCACCGAGACGATGCCGGCGGGGGTCGTGAACATGCTCGCAATGGCGTCTCTGCCCTTGAGCATCGGGGGAATCAAGGTGCCCGCCGCCGAAGCCAGGCCGGCTCCCATGGCCAGGCCCAAACCGACTCCCAGGTACCGGATCATCAGGCCCCACGTCAGGCCGCCGAATCCCCACACCGCTCCACAGACCATGCAATAAACAATTTCACCCCGCGGGGCGGAAGACAGAACCGCCAGCAGATTCGGTGAAGTCGCAAACGCCAGAAGCCACGGCACCACCGCGAGACCGACGACTGCGTATATCAGCCAGTAGCTCTCCCAGGCCCAATTCCGGACTTTCTTGAAAGGCAGATAGAATATGGCGCCGGCCAGGCCGCCCAACATAAAGATCAGAATTCCGAGCGCCGGGTTCCCCGCATCCACGGGCATAGGGGTGTCTCTCCTTTCGGACCGAAGGCTATGCCTTACGCCGCCGTGCTCACGGGACTGCGTTGCGACAACACCTGCTTCTCGTACTGCTTGATTTCAGCGAACCAGGCAGCGCCAACCGGCACGCCCTTCTGGAGGCAGTAGTAATCCCAGGCGGCTGTCCAGGGCATGCTCTTCAGTTCCTCGAACATCAACAGGCGGCGGGTGTAGTCCCCGTCGAGTTCGATCTCCCTCAAGCGGGCGGTGGGTTCCAGCAAGGCAATCAGCAGGGCCTTCATCATGTTCCGCATTCCGATCACCCAGGCCGCCACGCGGTTGATGCTGGCATCGAAATAATCCAGCCCCAGATGGATCTGGCTGCCGAGTTTGCCGCTGCGGACGAGTTCCCGGGCGATGGCCTGCAGTTCGTCGTCCAGAAGTATCACGTGGTCGCTGTCCCAACGGACCGGACGGCTGACGTGCAGCAGAAGCCCCGGGCAGAACATCAGGACGGACGAAATCTTCTCGGAGATGAATTCCGTGGGATGGTAGTGCCCGGCATCGAGGGTCAACAGTTTCTGGCGAGAGACCGCGTAGCCCATGTAATACTCAGCCGAACCGGTGGTGTAGCTTTCGGCGCCGATCCCGAAGAGTTTGGCTTCCACCGCATCCAGATGAATCTTCGGGTCGATCGGCTCCGCGTGGATCTTGTCCAGGGAGTCCGTCAGGCGCTCGCGTGGCGAAGTCCGGTCGGCGGGAATGTCCTTGTACCCGTCCGGAATCCAGGTGTTGGTCACGGTAGGGGTTCCGAGTTGCCTTCCGATCTCCGCTCCGATCTTACGGCAGGCGATCCCGTGGGCGATCCAGTAATCGCGAATGGCCTTATCCGGATGGCTCAGCGTAAACCCGTCCGCGGCTTTCGGATGAGAGAAATAGGTGGGGTTGAAATCCATCCCCAGGTGCTGGACTTTTGCCCAGTCGATCCAGCTCTGAAAATGCTTGGGCTCGATCTCGGTCCGGTCGATAAACTCGCCTCCATTATCCAGGTAGCAGGCGTGCAGATTGAGCCGGTGGCGGCCGGGAATCACACTCAGGGCCTTCTCGATATCGCCCCGCAGCTCTGCGATGGTGCGAGCCTTCCCCGGGTAGTTGCCGGTAGCTTGAATGCCGCCCCCGGACAGTTCGGCGCCGGCGGTTTCGAAACCACCCACATCATCGCCCTGCCAGCAGTGCATCGAGACCGGAATGGCTTCCAGTTTCTTCAGCGCGGCATCGGTGTCCACGCCGATACCGGCGTATTGTTCCTTTGCAATCTCGTAGGCTTGTTTGAGGCTGGCTTCGTTCATTGCTCCTCCTTGTGTTTCCGCACCTTCTCAATCGTCGTGGATCTCGCCTGCCCGCGCCCCGCCATATGCTCCGGCGAATCCGGCGGGAGCCCGCCGTTGGAGTGAGACCGCGCTTCCCGCAGCCATTCGGCGAGGGCGCGTACTTTGGGGTTGCCAAAACCAAGGTGACCGGGACGATGAGAGTACCGGCGGCCACGGTGCCCGCAGGCAAGTGGGGAATTGGTTTCGCGGGTCATCCGCCTCGCACCGAGCTTCTTCCCCCGCTGAAATTCAGCTCCTCATTTCCCATACGTCTCGTGCCCCAAATGTTAACACCGGCCACCTGTTGTGTCTACCGTTGGAAGGTGGCTTGGGGTGGCTTGGAGGGTGACTTGCCCGTCGCCGCGCGAGCGTGTGCGCGGCCGGAGGTGTTGCCGGCGGCGTTCAGGCGCTTGACACGGGACGCCCTAGAAATCTACCCTAGAAACCGAGGGGAGTTTCATGCCGCGCGGCGATCAATTGCAAGGCACGCTCGAACTACTCATCCTGAAAACGCTGGAGCGGGGACCCAACCACGGATTCGGCATCACCCTGCACGTGGAGACCGTTTCGGATGGCCTGCTGCGGCTGGAGGAAGGCTCGCTGTATCCGGCTCTACACCGGCTCGAGAAGCATAAGCTGGTACAGGGGGAATGGCGCCAGACCGAGAAGGCCCGTCGCGCCCGCTTTTATACCTTGACTCCGTCCGGCCGGCGCCGGCTGGAGGAAGCTGAAACCAGTTGGACGGCCGTCTCCAGGGGCGTCCGGAAAGTGCTGCGATTCGCATGAAGGGCTGGTGGGGATGGCTGGGCCGGAGCCGGCGGCGCGAATCCGAATGGCGGGAGGAGCTGGATACCCACCAGGCTCTGCGGGAGGAGTGGCATCGCGCGCAAGGCCGGGATGCCGGCGAAGCGCGCTCGCTGGCTCGTAAGCAGTTCGGCGGATCGCTGCGCGCGCTGGAAGACGTGCGCGAGGTGCACGTGGCCCACTGGTGGGAATGCCTGCTCCAGGATTGCCGCTATGCCCTGCGCGGGTTCCGGCGGTCACCCGGCTTTTCCGCCATTGCCATGGCCACCATCGCCGTCGGCATCGGAGCCTCCACGGCGGTGTTCAGCGTGGTCGATCCGCTGCTGTTCCGGCGCCTGCCCTATCCCCAGGATGAGCAACTGGTGTCGGTGGGATTTTTCGGGCCGGTCGATAACAATGAATTCAACATCGTCAGCAGCTACCTGGACTGGCGGCGGCTCGAGACGCCCTTCCAATCGATCACCTCCATGCAGCCGATGACCCACGCCTGCGACTGGCAGGCGGGGGACCAGGCGCGCCGGCTTGCCTGCCAATACGTGGAGGCCAATTTCCTGCGGACCCTGGGCCTCGCGCCGCAACTGGGCCGCGATTTCAGCCCGGCGGAAAACGGGCCCGGCGCGCCGCCGGTGGTGCTGCTTTCCGACGCCCTGTGGAGGACGGCGTTCGGCGCCGACCCGCGCGTACTGAGCCGCACCATGGTGCTCGAGGAGCGGCCCGCGCGCATCATCGGGGTACTCCCCAAGGGCTTTGAAATGCCGCAGCTTGGGGATGCCGACGTGCTCCTTCCCGAGACCCTGGACCCCAGCCGGCCGCGCTCGGCCAACTCCAGCGCTATGCTCAGAACCTTTGCCCGGCTGCGCGACGGCGTCTCCATCCAGCAGGCCTACCAGGCCATGCTGCCGCTGTATGAGGATGCCCTGCGGAGAGATGTTCCAGCAGGACTGCGTTCGGAAGTGCGCCTGGTGGTGCGGTCTCTGCGCGACCGGCAGATCCACGAGGTGAAATTGGCCTCCTGGATGCTTCTGGGCGCCGTGCTCGCGTTGCTGCTTCTGGCCTGTGCCAACGTCGCGAACCTGCTGCTGGCGCGGGTGTCGGCGCGGCGGCGGGAACTGGCGCTGCGGGCGGCCATCGGAGCCGGGCGCGGCCGGCTGATCCGCCAGATGCTCACGGAGAGCCTGTTGCTGGGGATCTCCGGCGGCGTGGCCGGCTGCGGTCTGGGTTGGGTCCTGGTGCGGCTGTTCGTGAGGCTTGCGCCCGAGGGGATGGTGCGGATGGACCAGGCTCGCGTGGATCTGCGAGTGCTGGGATTCGCCATCGCCGCGACGGTGGCCGCCGCGCTCCTGTTCGGCCTCGCGCCGGCCCTCGAACAGCCGCACGCGGAGGACTTGGCCGGCAGGGGAGCGGTGCCCTCTGGGCTGCCCTTTGGGTCCGGATCGGCGCGCTCGTTCCTGCGCCGCTTCCTGATTGTGGCCCAGGTGGCGATCTCGCTCGTGCTGCTCACCGGCGCTTCGTTGTTTGTGCGCAGCCTGTGGAGGCTGGAAGAGCAGCCGCTGGGATTCCGCGCGCCGCACCTGCTGACTGCATCCTTTACT
>JASHSS010000465.1 GCA_030038565.1 Bryobacteraceae bacterium | reverse complement strand
GCCAATCAGCCCGTCATCCCAATCCATGGGCTCAATCGAGCTCAGCCGCAGTTGCGGCAGCGCCGTCTGCTCCAGAATCGCGCGAACCAGCGCGGCCAGGTTCGCAGGCGCGCCCACCTCCGAGGTCAACTCCCGCCCCCATCGGCCCAAATTGATCCCTGAAAGCACCAGCTCCTTGCCTCCGGCGGCCACAAAGGCCTCCACCCGTCGCAGAACCGCTGCGTGGGGCAGGCTTTTCGATGGACCTCGAGTGAACGGGATGACGCAAAACGTGCAGCGGTTCCCGCAGCCTTCCTGGATCTTCAGATTCGGCCGCGTTTGCGCTCCCGCAATCGGATGGGGCTGGCCTAGCAGCGAATCCTCAATGAAGGAATGGGCAAAGCTATCGTCGGCCCACACCGGAGCGGCGCCCGCCGGTAGCAACGATGCCACCGGAACCATCGCGATCGCAGAAGTTGCGGCCTGCCCCGCGCCGCGCGCCACGTCGGCAATAATCTCGGGTGCCAGCGCCTTGTGACTGTTGCCCACCACGGCCGCCACTCCGGCCATGGCGGCCAGTTCTTCCGGCGCGCGCTGTGCGTAGCAGCCGGTGACAACGATCCTGGCGGCGGGATTGCGCCGATGCGCGCGGCGGATGAAGGCGCGCGCGGCGCGGTCCGCCTCGGCCGTCACGCTGCACGTGTTCACCACCACCACGTCGCCGGCCGGGGACTCGCGTTCGAACAGCGCATGCAGCCGTCCGGCGATGGCCTCGCCGTCAGCTCGCGCCGCCCTGCAGCCGAAATTCTCGACGAAAAAGCTCGCCATAGCTCCAGTCTAGTCAATCCGGCGGCGAGCCACTCGCCGGCTGCAACGCCGGCGCGTTAGGCTTGGAGGGCGTCTCATTGAGGAATCCATGCGCATCTTATTCCGATTTTCGGCGGCCGCCTGCCTGCTGGCCCCCGCCCTGCTCTCGCCTCTGGCGGCGCAGACCGCCTCTCAGCCTCGCGTTCTGGTCTATACGCGCAACTACACGCCCGACGGCAAGGGCTATGTGCACGACAATATCGCTGAGAGCGTGGCGGCTATCCGCAAGATGGGCGCGGAGGCGGGATTTGCGGTCGACGCGTCGGATGACCCGGCAGTTTTCTCCGACGCCAACCTGCGCCAGTACGCGGCGCTGGTGTTTGCCAACAGCAATAACCAGGCTTTCAGCGCCGATGCGCAGCGTGACGCCTTCAAACACTACATTGAAGCCGGCGGCGGCTTCGTGGGCATTCACTCGGCCTCGGGCTCCGAGCGCGATTGGCCCTACTTCTGGTCGGTATTGGGCGGCAAATTCGCGGCCCATCCGCGCCAGCAGCAGTTCACGGTCCGCGTTGTCGATCCCAACTTCCCGGCCGCGAAAGGATTGCCCGCGCAATTCCCATGGACCGACGAATGCTACTTCCTTGACCACCTCAACCCTGATATTCATCCCGTCCTGGTGACCGATCGGACCAAGCTGGCCACCCTTGAGCCGATGACCATCGATGTAACTCAGTTTCCGGTCGACCTGCCGCTGGCCTGGTACCACGAATTCGACGGCGGCCGCGAATTTTACCTGGCGCTCGGCCATAACAAGCAGGACTACGCGAACCCTCTGCTCTACGGAATCATCAAGAACGGGATTTTGTGGGCCATGAAACCCAGCCGGTAGCGGAATGTCCTCTTTAAGCCCGGCAGTGGTACCGAGGACTAGGCAGGGCCGCTAAATCGTTTGTCCGGTATACTGGAAGCAAGCGGTTTCTTCCTAGACTTTCTTATGTCCACATCCTCAACGGCATACATTCCGGCTCGCGTCCGGTCTGCCGGAAAAAGCAGAACGCGGAATATTGCTGGATACGTTTACTTTACATTTATCTGCTATGTTTCCATAGGCTTACCGCTCGCCGTTCTCCCGCCTTTCGTACACCTGCGCATGGGATATAGCGCGGTGTTGGCTGGCCTGGCCATCAGCATCCAGTACATCGCCACGCTGGTCAGCCGTCCCTGGGCCGGCCGCATCTCTGACCATTTGGGCGCCAAGGTTTCCGTGCTCTGGGGCATGGCTTGCTGCACCATCAGTGGCTTGTTCCTGGTGGGTACAGCGGCTCTGGGTGAAATTCATTGGCTCAGTTTTGCCGTGCTCATCGTCAGCCGTTTGTTGCTGGGCGTGGGCGAAAGCCTCGGTTCCACCGGGGCCACGCTGTGGGGCATCACCAGCGCCGGACAGGAGCACACGGCCAAGGTGATCGGCCTCAATGGCATCAGCACCTACGGCGGCATGGCCCTGGCTGCGCCGCTCGGCGTGGTGCTCGACCATCAGTGGGGCCTTACCTCCATCGGCGTGCTGACCATCCTGATTGGCGCTGTCAGCTTCGCCATGGCCTGGCGAAAGGATCCTGTTCCCGTTGAACCGGGCGAGCATCTTCCCTTTGCCCATGTGCTGGGACGCGTGGCCCCGCATGGCATGGGCCTGGCGCTGGGCGGCGTCAGCTACAGCGTTTTGGCCACCTTCGTCACGCTGTTTTACGCATATCGCCACTGGAGCGGTGCCGCCCTTTGCCTCACAGCCTTCGGGTTGGCGTTCGTGGCCGCGCGTGTGCTCTTCATCCGCACCATCAGCCGCTACGGCGGATTCCAGGTGGCCATCTTTTCTCTCCTCGTCGAAAGCGCAGGCATGATTCTGCTCTGGCAGGCCGTCTCGCCGTGGATGGCATTGGCCGGCGCGGCCGTAGGTGGGCTCGGCCTTTCGCTCGTCTTCCCCGCTATCGGCGTTGAAGCTGTGAAGCGCGTGCCCGAGTTCAATCGCGGCACCGCCCTCGGCGTCTACACCGCATTTTCCGATGTATCGTTCTTCCTGGTCGGCCCTATCGCCGGCGCGATCATCGGCTTCTTCGGCTACGCCAGCGTCTTTCTCTTCGCACTCATCAGCGTGCTCATCGCGCTGGGCATTGTGGTGGTGCTTAAACAGACGCAACAGGCATAGTCGAGGAACTCGCCGCCACGCTCGCTGCTGTCCGGCGTGCGCCAAGCGCGATGACGGCCAGCGCGAGCACCAGGCAAATCACATGGCTCAAGAGGACAATCGCCTTCGGCGCAGGAACGACCGGCGGCTGAAGAAACGCGTGCATGCCATACACCAGGGCGCCGCCGGCGCCGATCGAGAATGTGTGCAGGGCGGTCCATGAGCTGCTGCGCGAAAATACCCACAGCAAAAGCAGAAAGATAAGATCGTCGGCGAGAATCCATACCACGGCGGCCCAGTTCAAATTCACCGGCGCAAGAAAGACGGCCGCGCCGCAAACAAATGCGCCCACCCCAGTGAGCCAGGTCGAAGGCGCAGCGCCGTCGCTTGTCCGCCCAGCCCGTGCGGGAACCAGGAAGGCGGCCACGGCAAACAGGATGATGATGACGCCTGTAACCGCGAACTGCGTATGCGAGGCGCGGAAGGGATCGCGGTGGAACATGTAAGCGGTGTTTCCATACACGCCGATCGCGAACAGAACGGCCGCCACGCTGTCGCCAATCTTGCCCAGCCACGGCGTTTT
>JASHSS010000464.1 GCA_030038565.1 Bryobacteraceae bacterium | reverse complement strand
TTCGATCAGCAGCGGGATCAGCCGGACATCTTCCGCGCCGGCCACCTTCTCGGTCAGGTCCAGCGCCCGCACCAGGAGCGGCTCGGCTTCGCCGTATTTGCCCAGCGACAAAAAGGGAAGCGCTTTCTCCCGGAGTTGCGCCGGGTCGTCCCGGGCCAAAACTGGCGCGATCACGAGGATAAGCAGAGCCGCCAGTCGCTTCATCAAACTCAAGCCCTATGTTACATGGTGGCAGGCTGCCCGGCAAAGGGAAAATCGGCCCGAATCGGCGGGTCGCGGGTTACCGCAATCAGGGGCTGTACGCCGGTGGGGGCGCTCAGCACCGCGAGCCTGGCAGGGCGTATCGCCTCGGCGAGGCCGATTGGCGTGGGCGCCTGTGGGCGCCCCGTTCCATCGACCGATAGCTTCGGGCAGTTGTATACTCCCAACTATGACCTTCTCACGACGCGATCTGGGATTTCTACTTCCGGCCCTGACGGCCTCGCGCGCGCAGGGGCAAACGCCCGCCGCGCCGGCCAAACTTCCCTCCAAAGCCTTTCGCTTCGAAGACCTGCCGGTCCGGCAGAATGGCCAGAACGCGTCGCGGGCGATCATGAATGGGCTGACCCATTCGCGCTTCGCGATCGAAGTTCACGAGACCGACCTCGCACCTGGCGCCGCGCCGCATGCCCCGCACCGCCACGTCCACGAGGAGATGGTGATCATCGTGGAGGGGACCATTGAATTCACCGTCAATGGCGCCTCCACGCGGCTGGGACCCGGGTCGGTGGCCTTCGCGGCCTCCAACGATGAGCATGGCCAGCGCAATGTGGGAGACGGGATTGCGCGCTACGTGGTGGTGGCGCTGGGCAGCGATACCTGACGCGCCGGCATTTTTGCCGTCAGTCCAAGTGCCGGGCCGTTCTGTCCCACACTGCGGTACTATACCGGACCCGAATCTGTGTAATTGCACACATAGTACGCAAGAAGTGAACCGCGAAAAGGTGTAGGATTCGTGGAATGGATGGAATTCTGGTGACTAGCGGATGTCCGTAGCGTTACACATTCTCTACATCGGGGAGAGTGGCGCTGCCGTGGTGCAGGCCGAACTCCAACGAGGCGGCTACGATCCCGTTTTCCAGCAAGTTTCATCGGAAGCCGAACTTCTTCAGGCGTTGGTCTCCCGCTTCGATATCGCCATCAGCGATTTTGTGGTCGGCGATTTCGGAGCTCTGGAGGCGCTACGCCTGATCCAGGAACGGGCGCTCGACCTGCCGCTGATCGTGGTTTCCGCAAAAGCCGATGAGGCCGCCGTGCAGGACGCCCTGAAAGCCGGCGCGGCCGATCATCTGACGCGCCGCAACCTGATGCGCCTGAACGCCGCCGTGGAGCGCGAACTGCGCGGCGTGCGGTTGCGGCGCGAGCGCCAGCGGCTGGAAGAGCAGTTCCGGCAGGCGCAGAAAATGGAAGCGGTCGGCCGGCTGGCCGGTGGTGTGGCGCACGATTTCAATAACCTTCTCACGGTGATTACCGGCTACAGCGACATGCTGCTGGCCAGCCGCGACCTGAAGGACTCGCATCGAACCGCCCTCGAAGAGATCCGGCGCTCGGCCGAACGCGGCGGGGCTTTGACGCACCAACTTCTGGCCTTCAGCCGCCGCCAGCCGATGGAGGCGCGCTCGGTGCGGATCAACGACCTGGTGATGCAGCTTCAAAAACTGCTGCGCCGCCTGATCGGCGAAGACATCGAGCTGGTGACGATTCCGGCGGCCAGCGACGACACGGTGGAGGCCGATCCGGGACGGCTCGAGCAGGTGATCATGAACCTGGCCGTGAACGCGCGCGACGCCATGCCCCACGGCGGGCAACTGACCATCGAGACGAGCGTGATCCACCTGGACGAGACCTTTTCCGCCAAACGCCTGGGCGTGCGGCCCGGAAAGCACGTGGTCATCGCCATGACGGATACCGGCGTGGGGATGGACGAGAAGACCCAGAGCCATTTGTTCGAGCCGTTTTTCACCACCAAAAGCGCCGGCCAGGGAACCGGGCTGGGGCTGGCCACGGCCTACGGAATCATCCGCCAGAGCGGCGGCGCTATCGCCTTCCAGAGCGACTTGGGCAAAGGCACCACCGCGCGCATCTACCTGCCGCTGGCGGAGACCGGCCGCGCCCCGGCAGTGGACGATGCCTCGCTCCAGGCGCCCCTCACCGGCGCCGAGACCATCCTGGTGGTGGAGGATGAAACCAGGGTCCGCAAGCTGATCGTGGGAGTGCTGAGCGCCCGCGGATACCACGTGCTGGAAGCCACGCGCGGCGAAGAGGCCATACGCTTGTGCAAGGAGCACTCCGACGCCATCGACCTGGCCGTGGTGGACGTGGTGATGCCGGAGATGAGCGGACCCGAATTTGTGCGCCGCATCCGCCCGCTGGTGCCGCACATGCGCGTGCTTTTCATGTCCGGATACACCGATGAGGCCATCGTGCATCACGGCATCGAGGAATCCGGCGCGGCGTTTCTCCAGAAGCCCTTCATGCCCGACGCGCTGGCCCGCAAGGTGCGCGAGGTGCTGGACCTGCGCCACAACTCCGCCAACGAGTGACCGGCGCGCGCCGCCGGGAGTCGCACGCTGGCGCCGGGAGCCGCACGCGGGGCGCCCGAAGACGCCCCGGCCGGCGATTTCCCCCACGATTTATGAATGGACCCGGCCTTCGCGGACAGTCGTCCGGCCGGATGTAGTTATAAGTGGGGAAAATTCGGGGGGGAAGAGAAAAATGGCGCCGCCATCCGCGGCGGCGCCGTTCCAATGAGGCGGGCGGCAGGTTAGTGCTTGGCGTTATAGATCTGGCCGCTTAACCCGTTCTGCTGCTGGTTCACCTGCTGCTTTTCACCGGTGGTCAGTTTCCCGCCATTGGCCTGGCGGTCGGCACGGACTTCCTGGTTCAACCCCGCCTCGTTATTCTCCAGGCGCGCGGCCTGCCCGGCATTCAACTTACCGGAGGCGATGCCGTTGCCGATCCGCTGCTGCTGGTTGGTCTGCCGCTGGCCCACTTCGCTGTGGCCATAATTCTGCGTGGCGGCATTATGCTTGTCGGTATAGATCTGCTTGCTCACGCGATTCTGCTGCCGGTTGACGGTCTGCTTTTCCTGGCTGGTCAGTTTCCCGCCGTTGGCGCTGCGGTCGGCCTTGACCTCGTGGTTGATGGCGGCCTCTTTATTTTCCAGATTGGCCGTCCCGCGGGCCGTCAGGGATCCCGACTTGACCCCTTGCGCGATGCGCTGCTGTTGGTTCGCGGCGCGCTTGCCGACCTCGCTCTTCTGAGCGTATGCCGCACTTCCGGCCACTAAGAACACCGTCAAAGTAAAAGCTGCTGAATATCTCATCTGAAATCTCCTTTCCGCCTTTCGTGTCTGCCTCATCGGCCTTACGACAGGTTAAGCGCAGCGGGAAAGAAAAAGTTGCTGCGGTGCGCGTTAAGGATGATTCATCCCGGGGGCTATTACTCTCAGAATCCCATGATGTGCATTCCCGAATCCACGAACAATATGTTACCGGTGATGCCGCGGCCCAGGTCGCTGGCCAGGAATACGGCCGCATCGGCTACTTCGGCGGGGTCGGTATTGCGCCGCAGCGGGGCCCTCTGCGGAGCCACTTCCAGCACGCTGGAAAAATCCTTGATGGCCCGAGCCGAGGCGGTCTTCACGGGGCCCGCCGAAATCGCGTTGACGCGGATTTTGCGCGGTCCCAGGTCTTCCGCCAGATAGCGCATGGAAGCTTCCAGCGCCGCCTTCGCCACGCCCATCACGTTATAGCCGCTGACGATCCTGGTGGAACCCAGGTAAGTCAACGTGCTCAGCGAGCCGCCCTCGGTCATCAAGCCCGCGGTGGCCCGCGCCACCGCCACCAGCGAATACGAGCTCACGTTGAGGGCCAGCGAAAAGCCCTCCCGTCCGGTCTCGACAAAAGGCCGCGACAAATCCTCGCGGTTGGCGAAGGCCAGGCAGTGCACCACCGCGTCCAGCCTTCCCAATTCGCGCAGGCTCCAGGTGAGCGCGGCCAATTCCTCATCCCTGGTTACATCGCAAGGCAGGATGGCCGCCACGTCGAAGCCTTTCGAGAGTTCCTCGATGGATTCCTTCTGCCGCTCGCCAAGGTAGGTGAGCACCAACCGCGCACTCTCGCGCGAGAAGGCCTGCGCGATGGAGTAGGCCAGGCTCCACTTGTTGGCGATACCCAGAATCAGGGCCGTCTTCCCTTCCAGCAACTTGGACATGAGTTCTCAGTTTACCGCGTGCCGACTGGCATCGGACCGGCAGCGCACCGCCAACTCCCCGCCTGCTTCCCGGCGCTGTATGATGAGTCTTGCCATGAAGCCAACCATCGTGTGCGCGGCCCTTTTTCTGGGGGCGCTGGCGGGGTGCCCGCTGGGATCGGCCCAGGTAAAAATCACCCAGCAGGGAGCCGGGAAGATCTCGGTTGATATCGGCGGCCGCCCGTTCACCGATTTCTATATCGGCCCTTCCGTCCCCAAACCCTATCTGCATCCCTTGCGGACAGCCTCGGGGGTGGTGGTGACGCGCGGCTTTCCCATGATTGCCGACGTTCCCGGCGAGTCCCACGATCATCCCCACCACCGCGGCCTGTGGTTCACCTATGGCGACGTCAACGGATACGATTTCTGGGGCAACGAGGACTCCCAGCAGGGCGCCGGCAAAGGTAAGGGCAAGGTGGTGCTGAAGAGCGTGGGTAAGCTTGTGAGCGGCAGGAAGAGCGGCTCCATCGAAGCCACCTTCGAATGGAAGATCCCCACCGGCGAGACCCTCCTGCGCGAGGACCGCAAGATGACGTTCTACGACGATCCGCAGTTGCGCATCGTCGATTTCGATATGACGCTTTCTCCCGAACAAAAGGTCACCTTCGGCGACACCAAGGAAGGGATGTTCGCCATTCGCCTGGCGGCGGCGCTTGAAGAGGACCAGCCCAAGGACATCGCCGAACCCAGGCGCACCGGCAAAATGGTGAACGCGCAGAACAAGCAGGGCGAGAAGAACGTGTGGGGCAAACGCTCGGAGTGGGTGGATTACTCCGGCCAGATCGACGGGCAAGCCGTGGGCGTGGCGATTCTGGACTATCCGGGCAATCCGCGGACGCCGACTTACTGGCACGCGCGCGGGTACGGCCTGTTCGCTTGCAACATTTTCGGGGTGCACGATTTCGAAAACGACAAATCCCGCGATGGCAGCCTGACCATCCAACCCGGCCAGCCTCTGCGTTTCCGCTACCGGGTAATCATTCATCCGGGCAACAGCGTCAGCGCCGGCATTAGCGACCAGTACGAGCGGTACAAGGAAATGAAGTAGCGTCACGATACGGCCGCCTGCGGCCATGACCGAACAAACCCGCCTTGCCTTGCGTATCTTACCGGTCATGCCGAACGCTCCCAAATGGATCGCTTCCTGCTCGCTCGCCATCCTGGTGGCGCTTTACGTGGTCGGGGCGGTCAGCCACGGGTCTCTGCGCCACGAAGTGCAGACTCTGGTTCTGTGGTTCCCGATCGTCCTGTGGTTCCAGCGCCGGGAAATGGCCAAGTGGGCGGCTCTGCCCTGCCTGGTTTTCTGGCTCGTCATAATGATCTTCATCTGGCTGTTCCTGCTGGGATGGGCGCACCTCCTATCGGGCCACTTTTCGCCGGTTGAGATTGCCCTGACGATGGTCATCGGCATCGCATCGGCCACCGGCATTGCTGTTTGCCTGCGCTGGCGGACGGCCACAGGCGGCCCGGCCGCCGCGGGCGCGGCGATTCTGTCCGGCCTGCTACAACTACTGGTTTTCCGGATCAGCCTGATTCCGTTTATCGCCCGCCAGTGACGCAGCCGCAATCCGCCCATCCCGCCGCAGTTTCAGCCGCTGGCCGCGCCATTCCACTTCGTCGCCGAAGAGGCCGCCCAACCAGACGGCGAAGCCGAACAGGTCGCGCAGGGGGATCATCCAGAAGTCGCTGCGCACGCGGCGGTCGCGCAGAATTCCCGCTCCCACTACCATGCCCGCGAGCATCCGCGCCGCCAGCGCCGCCGCGCCCGCCTGCCACTGGCCGGCCGCGAAAGCCACCAGCGCCCACAAAGTGGCGTGCGTCACCACGTATCCGAAATAGCCCGACGGGCGCGACACCCGGATGGTCCGCGACCAGCGCAACTGGTGCAGCCAGGTGTGGCGCCAGGAACCGCCGCCCAGGTCGGTCTCCACCACCACTGGGATAAATTCGATGTGCTTCCCCAATTGGTGGATGTGCCGGCCAAGCTGGTAATCGTCGGCGAGATATGGGGCGATGGCTTCGAAGCCGCCGATGGCGCGCAGGTCTTCGGCGCGGAATACCATGGTGGAACCGAGCGCGAATTCCGCCACCCCCAGCAGGCGCGCCACCATTACGCTGGGGGCGAATTCCGTGGCGATGCCCAAAGCCTCCGCGCGCGCGGCCCAGGATTCCGCGTGCGCCCGGTAGAGGCACGTCACCAGGCCGATGCCAGGGTCTTCGAGCGGCGCGGCCACCGTGCCCAGGTAGTCCGGCTCAACCCGGATGTCGCTATCGTTCACCAGGAGCAGCGCGTGGCGCGCCTGGCGGGCCAGTTCGGCCAGCACCCCGGCCTTGGCATTGGGCGCCCGGGTGGCCACCACGTGCAGCGCGATCGGGACGGCCGGAAATTCGCGCTGCAAGCGCCGGATGTCCCCCAGCGCGGGGTCCTCGGGATCGCTCACCCCGAAAAGGATTTCGAAATCCGGATGGTCCTGGCGCGCGTGGGAGCGAATAGCCTCGTAGAATCGCGGATCGCGGCCATGCACCGGCTTGAGAATCGAGACGCCGCGCGGCGCGCCTCCGGCTTTCCGCGGCGCCCGCTTACGCCAGCGCGCCGCCGCCCACAGCGCCAGCAGGTAGTAAGCCGCACCGGCCCATGCCGGCAGGGCGGCCAGCCATCCCGTCGTCACCTCGCAACCAGCGCCACGCCCAAAACCACCAGCGAAGCTCCCACCCAGCGCATGGCGTTGACGCGCTCTTTCAGGATGTAGCGGGCCAGCACGGTTTCGAGCGTGCACGTAACGGCGGTGGCGGGCACGGCGAAGCTCAGATCCGAAATCGCCAGCAGGCCCTCATAGGCGAAAAACGAAACCGCCATGGCCGCCACGTAGCCGATCACGAAACGGTTGCGCGCCAGCAGCGCCAGCGCCCGGCCCACCGCTCCGGGGCGAAAATCGCGGATTTCGCCGTGCCGCCGCATTCCCGCGGCCGCCATCAGTTCGCCCGCCGTGGTAGCCGCCACGATTACCGCGATCCAGAACCAGCTCACCGTTCCGCTCCCGCCGTCTTGCCGTGCGCGGTCTGCGGCGTGCCCAGACCCACCAGCGACACTCCCGCCACGATCAGGGCGATGCCCAGCCAGTTGCGCGCGGTGATCCGCTCGTCCAGAAAAATGCGGCCCATGAGGGCCACCAGCACGTAGCCGATCGAGGTCACCGGCACCACGTAGCTCAGGTCCGCCCAGCTCAGCAGCGTCATGCGCGAGAGCATCCACAGGATCAGCAGGGCCACTCCCAGCGACACCTCGGGGCGGAACAGCGCGGCGATATATTCGAAGGGCGAATCCAGGCTAGCGGGCAGGCCGCGCTTCATGAAGAAATTCCCGAGCACGTTGCTCAGGACCACCACCGTGCCGCAGATCCAGGTCTTGGTCCGCAGCCGCCGAGGCTCGCTCATGCCGCCGGTCAGTCGCCGGAGCTCGCCGTCACCGGCGCGGGCTTGGCGCCCGACTGGTGCTCGGCCACGAACTTCCGGCGCTTGGCGCGCAAGGCCATGTATTCCCGAGCTTCCTTGGTGAGGCGCCGCCGCTCCTCGCCGTCGAACAGGGCCTTGCGGACAATCCGCCAGACCACCCGCGGACGGAAGAAATACTCGCCGTAGAAGCGCTCCACCCAATCCACCAGTTCGGCGCGGTCGAGGCCTGGGTAGGTGATGTTGGGAAGCTGGTGGCCCACCTCGTCGGTCATCGAATCGATGGTGATGAGGTTGTTCTGCTTGACGTATTCGTAGAATTCGGTGCCCGGGTAAGGATGGGCGATGGACACCTGGATAGTTTCGGTATCCAGGCGCTTGGCGAAATCGATGGTCTTGCGGATGCTCTCGCGCGTCTCGCCCGGCAGCCCGATGATGTAATCGCCGTGCACCACCAGGCCCAGATTCTTGCAGTTGGCCGTGAAGCGCTGCGCCATTTCCACGGTGGCGCCCTTCTTGATGTTTTTCAGAATCTGCGGGTCGCCCGATTCGTAGCCCACGATGAGCAGCCGGCAGCCGGCTTCCTTCATGGCCTTGAGGGTGTCGTAATCGGTGGTCACGCGCGAGGTGCACGACCAGGTGAAATTCAGCGGCTTGAGCTTTTTGGAAAGCTCGATCGTGCGCTCCTTGCGATAGTTGAAGGTATCGTCGTCGAAGAAAATCTCCTTGACGTAGGGAAACTGCTCCAGCGCGTAGCGCACTTCGCCCGCCACATCGTCGGAAGAACGCAGCCGCCAGCGGTGTCCCGAATGCGTCTGCGGCCACAGGCAGAAGGTACACAGCGCCGGGCAGCCGCGCGAGGTATACATCGAGATAAACGGGTTCAGCAGAAACGGAACGTTATAGCGGCGGACGTCCAGGTCGCGCGCATAGGTCTTGGTGACCCACGGCAGCGCGTCGAGATTCTCGATGGCCGGGCCTTCCGGATTGTGCACCACCTGCCCGTTGCGGCGGAAACTCACGCCCGGCAGCTCTTCGAGCGGCTTGCCCTTGGCGTAATCGGCAATCTGATAATCGAACTCGCGCCGCACGATGAAATCGATCGCCGAGTTCGTGCGCAGGATTTTTTCCGGCTCCACGGTCACCGGCGGCCCCACGAACGCCACCCGCAGCTTGGGGTTCGAATCCTTCATCATGGCGGCCATTTTCACGTCCACGTGAAAGCCCGGAGTGGAAGTGTAGAGCACCAGAAGCTCGAACTGCCCGGCCATCGCGACGGTCTGCCCGATGGAAATTTTGTGCGGCGGAGCGTCCACCACTTTGCTGTCCGGCAGCATGCCCGCGGGGTAGCAGAGCCACACCGGATACCAGTAGGATTCGATTTCGCGCGAGGCCGGCCAGCGCGAGCTGGCGCCCCCGTCGAAGCCCTCGAAGGATGGCGGATTTAAAAACAGCGTTCTCATTCCTGCGCGTTGCCCTCACCGGCCGTGCCGCGTTTCTCGTCGAGCGAGATGTTGCTGTAATTCACGGTCAGCTCGACTTTGCCGAACCCCAGCGCGTCGCCCGTACTCTGCATCTCGCGAGGCGTCGAAATGCCGTCCTTGATGTCGTACATGCGGACAAACTGAACATTGCGGGCCCACAGTTTCGACGGGTTCTTCACCAGCCGGCCGGATTCCCGCACGCCCATAAAAGTGGAAGCGTCAATCCACAGGCTTCCCTTAAACAGCCCGTCGCGCTTCTGGCGGGGCGTAACCTCAAAAAGGTACACATCGCGGCCTTCCAACTGGCCGCGGCCTTTGAACTTGAACTTGTAATTCTGCGGCGTCACCGCCAGGGCGGCCTGCTCCGCCTGGGCTTCCCGCTCGGCCGCCAGGTAATGCTCGATGACGTGATTTTTGATCACGCCATCGCCTTCGAAGTGGAGCACTTCATAGGTGATGCGGCCCAACGCCGAGATGCGCCGCAAGGCCTGCAGGCGGCCGCGCTTTTTGAGCTTCGGCACGGAAGCCTGGATGTCCAGTTCCATGGAGGCGTTTTCGAGCGCCTTGGTTTGCGTGCGCGTTGCGGCCGCGTAGCGCTCCACAATGGTCTCGGGCGACTCGGGGGAGTCGTCGGCCCCACGGGGGCCTGCCACGCATACAACCGCAACCGTCAGAAGTATAGGAACGCGGACCCTCAAGTAACCAACCCCAATCGTAGGTATCGAATATTCCAGTCTACCAGACCCGCAAGGGGCAAACAGCGTAAAAGCCGCGGAAATGCCGGGAAGCCGTTCCGGCCCGCGGCGGTCATTCGGTGGACTCGGGTGTCAGCTTTTCGACTTTGATGGCGCCGTGGCTGTCCAAAATCTTTTGTGCTTCGGTGGCGCGGTCGCCGGAGACATCGTGAACCGTGACCAGGGCGCCGCCGCGCGCCACCCCCTCGGCGTAGAACTCGGCTTCCTCCTTTGAGACTCCCTGGTCGCGAAGTAATCCGACCACACCGCCGGCCGCCGCGCCCACCCCAAGACCTCCGATCGCTCCGGCCAGCGGACCGATGGCGATCAGCGGACCGATTCCCGGCAACACCATGGCAATGGCCCCGGCCGCCAATCCCGCTACCCCGCCGATCCAGGCGTCTCGCGGCGCCTCCGACTCGGCTCCCGCATCCACTATCGGACCGACCGCCGGCGTCTCGTGCCCCTGCCCTTTCGCGTCACCCGCCAGAAAGCTGATTTCGTTTGGCAGATATCCCGCCGCCAGGAGTGCGTTCCGGGCGGTCGTGCCCTCCTCCCGGGTGCGATAAAAACCGCTGATTTGAGTTTCCATGAATAGATTTTGGGCACCCCGCTTGCCAGTGTACGGCTTCAGACACCCGAGCCAGAATTCGCCAAACGGCCAGAGCGTGGCCGTCCGTTCTTGCAAACTATTGAAATTAAAGGCCTCATTTTGCTCAAACGGCCAGAGCGTGGCCGTTGCCCGTTTTCTTGGCGTCGCTGCGGGGCCAGGCGGGAACCGTTGCGAGCCTCCGCGGAGCGGTTTCCCGCCGGCCGCCGCGCGGGTTCGCGGCGGTGTTCCCGAAAGCCCTGGGCGCTGTAAAATCTTTGGACGGGCCCGGTCGATCCCGGCCCGCTCAATCGTCGTAACCACGGAGGATTTCGCCAATGCCAAACGCTTTCGTACACATGGAACTGAATACTACCGATGTCGCCAACGCCAAGGCGTTCTACAGCCAGCTTTTCGATTGGAAGCTCGAGGATGTGCCGATGGGTCCCGACGGCACCTACACCTTGATCAAGGCCGCCCAGGGTCCCGGCGGGGGGATGATGAAGCACCCCGTTCCGGGCGCGCCGTCGACCTGGCTTGCGTACGTGGGGGTGGACGACATCCACGCCGCTACCAACAAGGCCCGCTCGCTCGGCGCCAACGTTCTCAGGGATGTCACCGAAGTCCCGGGCATGGGGTGGTTCACCATCCTGCTGGACCCGACCGGCGCGGCCATCGCGCTGTGGCAGCCGCAGGCGAAGATGTAGCGGCTGGGCCGCCCTACCCCACCTTGCTCTTGCGGGTACGCTTCTTGGGGGCGGCTTCTCCCGCCGCCTCCTCCTGCGGTGCGTCTGCCAGCGCCTCGGTGCTCCCGGCCGTCGCGGTGGCCACCTGGGCGGGCTTGCGCTTTTCGGCCAGGCTCTTCTTCAGCGCTTCCATGATGTCGATCACCGGCGCCACATGCTCGGTGGGCGCGGCCACCACTTTGCGCCCCTCCACCTTAGCTTCGATCATCTTCTGCAGATTGTCGCGGTAGGTATCGTGGTATTTCTGCGGCTCGAAATCGGCCTCCAGCGAGGAAATCAGCATCTTCGCCATGGCCAGTTCCTTGTCCTTCACCAGGCTGGTATCGGTGCGAAACTCATCCACCTGCCGGATCTCATCCTGGTAATACATGGTGTGGGAGAGAATCCCCTTGGCGCCCGGACGCAACACGATAATGTGTTCGCGATTGTGCATGGCCACCTTGGCCAGGGCATAGTAAGCCGATTCGCGCAGCGCCTGGAACAGCAGCGCGTAGGGCTTTTCGCCGCCTTCGTCGGGCGCCACGTAATAGGAGCTTTCCAGGTAGATCGGGTCTACCTGCTCGGCCTTGACGAATTCCAGGATCTCCATCACTTTGGCGGTTTTGGGCGCGACCTTCTTGATGTCTTCCTCGTCGATCTCCACGTAGTGATCTTTTTCGTACTCGTAGCCCTTCACCAGCGAACTGCGCTCCACCGGCTTGTCTTCGGCCTGGCAGTAGGTCACCTGGCGGATGCGCGAGTGGTCCTCCTTATGCAACAGGTTAAAGCTGATGGTTTCGCTGCGCGCGGCGCTGAACAGGCGCACGGGAAAGGAGACCAGGCCAAACGTGAGGTGGCCTTTCCAGACGCTCGATGCCATAATTCACCCTCCCCGGGAAAGGCATTGCCTCCCCCGCTACGGCTATCAACATACTACAATGCCCGATAGGATGTAAACCGAAAGGGACAAAGGGACTTATGCCGCTCGAGGAGTACGCCGCCAAACGCCGCTTCGCCCACACCCCCGAGCCCCCTCCCGGAACCGTTCCCAGCCCGAGCGGGTCCAATTACTTCTGCGTGCAGCGGCACGACGCGACGCGCCTGCACTACGATTTTCGCCTGGAGATCGACGGCGTCCTCAAATCGTGGGCGGTGCCCAAAGGCCCCACGCTCGACCCGGGAGTGAAGCACTTCGCCGCCCAGGTGGAAGACCACCCCTTCGATTACGGCAGCTTCGAGGGTAACATCCCGGCGGGAAACTACGGCGCCGGCAGCGTGATGCTGTGGGAGCGCGGCTGGTTCGAGCTGATCGGCGAGACCGCCGGCGCCGCCCAGATTGCGCGCGGCGACCTGAAATTCCGCCTGCACGGCGAGAAGCTGAAGGGCGAATTCGCGCTGGTCCAGATGAAAGGGCGCGGCAAAGGCACCGAGTGGCTGCTGCTCAAAAAGCGCGACGAGTTTGCCGTGCCGGGCTGGGATGTGGAGGCGCACGCCTACAGCGTGCTCTCCGGCCGCACCCAGGAAGAGATCGCCCGCAACCTGCCGGCTCGCGAAGCCAAGCGCCAGACCGCCGGCGCGGCCGATCGCGTGTGGGAGAGCCGGCCGGCAAAACGCGCGGCCAAAGCGGCCCCCGCAGCCGAGGCCACGGCGGCCCATGCTAAGAAAGAAGCGCCCGCGCGCAACCTCGCAAAACTGAAGGGCGCCCGCGAGGCCGCCATGCCGGATTCCATCGAGCCGATGAGCGCCACGCTGGCGACCAGCCCGCCGCGCGGCGACGATTGGCTTTTCGAGATCAAGTGGGATGGCGTGCGCGCCATCGCCTTCGTGGACCACGAAGAGGTGCGCTTGCAGGCCCGCAGCGGCCTGCGCTGCGAGCGCCAGTATCCCGAACTGGCGGTGATGCCGCACCAGATCGCGGCCGGGCAGGCCGTGCTGGATGGGGAAATCGCGGTCCTCGACGCCAAGGGCGTGGCGCGTTTCCACCTGATCCAGCCGCGCATCGCCAATGCCGATCCCAACGCGGTGGCGCACCTGGCGCGCTCCACCCCGGTGGTCTACTTCGCCTTCGACCTGCTGTACCTGGAGGGCTACGACCTGCGCCAGGTGGCGTTGTCCCAGCGCCGCGAACTGCTGGAAGCCGTGGTCGCTCCGGGAGGCGTACTGCGCATTTCGACCGCCTTCCCCGGCGCGGGCGAGGATCTGCTGGCCGCGGCCCGCGAGAACGGCCTGGAAGGCATCGTGGCCAAGCACGCCGGCAGTGGCTACGAATCGCGCCGCAGCCGCGAGTGGCTGAAAATCAAAATCGTGGACGAGCAGGAATTCGTGATCGGCGGCTACACCGCGCCCCAGGGCGGCCGTTCGTATTTCGGCGCCCTGGTGCTGGGCGTCTACGACGAAGGCAGGCTGCGATGGGTGGGCAACGTGGGCACTGGCTTCGACCAGAAGACCCTGGCCGCCCTGCACGCCCGGCTTGAGCCGCTGGTCACCGCGCGGTGCCCGTTTGGCGAGCGGCCCACGCCCGATCGGGGGATGACGTGGGTCGAGCCGGAGCTGGTCTGCCAGGTGAAATATACCGAGTGGACCCAGGATGGCCGCCTGCGCGCGCCCGTGTACCAGGGATTGCGCAACGATGTGGGCGCACGCCAGGTGAGCCGCGAAACCGCCACGCCCGCCGGTCCGGCGCCGGACGAAGCGCGCCAAGCAGCCGGCGCGCCCGCCGCCGCAGCCGTCGCGCCCGACCCCGCCCAGCCCTTTCTCGCCGACGTGAAAGAGGCCACTTGCAAGATCGGCCCCCACAGCCTGAAATTCACCAACCTGAAGAAGGTGTTCTACCCCGACGAGGGCTACACCAAGCGCGACGTGCTCAACTACTACGACGCGGTGGCGGGCTTGATTCTGCCGCATTTGAAGGACCGGCCGCTCTCGCTCAAGCGCTATCCCAACGGCATCAAGGAGCAGTTCTTTTTCCAGAAGGACGCCCCCGAAAGCTTCGCCGACTGGCTGCGCACCGAGTGGATCGATTCCGAGCACAACGGCCGTCCCATCCGCTACGTCTTCGCCGAAGATCGCGCCAGCCTGCTGTACCTGGTCAACCTCGGCTGCATTGACCAGAACCCGGCCCAGAGCCGTATGGCCACGCTCGACAACCCCGACTGGGTGCTGATCGATCTCGATCCGCAGGAATGCCCCTTCGATTTGATCGTGGAAGCGGCCCTGCTGGTGAAGGGCGTCCTCGACCGCATCGGCCTGGCCGGATATCCCAAGACCACCGGCGGCGACGGCATGCACGTCTATATTCCGCTGGAGCCAATCTACAGCTTCGAGGAAGCCCGCAATTTCGCCGAGCTGATTGCACGCCTGGTGGTGGCCGAGCGCCGCGACCTGTTCACCACCCCTCGCTCGGTGGCCAAGCGGCAAAAGAACCGCGTGTACTTCGACTATCTGCAAATCGGGAAATCCAAGACCATCGCCGCGCCGTACGTGCTGCGCGCCTATCCCGGCGCGCCGGTGGCCACCCCGCTGGAATGGAGCGAAGTGCGGCGCGGCCTGCTTCCCACCCAATTCAACATCGCCAACGCGCGCCAGCGCTTCGCAGCCAAGGGCGATCTGTTCGCCGGCGTTCTGAACCGGCCGCAGCGGCTGGACGAAGCCCTGGAGAAACTGGAGAGATTATTCAAATGAACGGGCAGCTGAGAATAAGGGGACGTGGGGCACGCCTTCAGCCTGCCCCGGACAGGCTGAAGGCCTGTCCCACCAATCCTGCGAACGTGATCGAAACATCTGTGGGGCTGGTTGTGCCGCGCCCTTTGAGCCGCAGGGATTTCATGGGGCTGGCCGGGGTGGCGGCCGGAGCGATCGCGGGAGCCGGGAACGCGCGGGCGGAAACGGTCTCCCTGTTCGACGGCAAGTCGCTGGATGGTTGGATGCAGATCGAGAACAACGCCACCTCGCTCTCGAGCGGCGCGATCGCCGATCCGGCCGCCTTCGTAGCCCGGCTGGCCAAGGGTTCGGACGCGGTATCCGCGTACCTCAACGGCCGCCTGGACGATTCCGTGAAGGCGGGCCTGGCCTCCTCTTCACCTTCGAGCGAGAATGCCAAGACGGTAATTTCGGCGTTGG
>JASHSS010000463.1 GCA_030038565.1 Bryobacteraceae bacterium | reverse complement strand
GCCGCTGCAGCGGCATTCGACGCGTACAGTCCGCAGGTTGCCAGGGCCAGCGCGCCCAGCAGGGGAAGCAGGTTACGAGTCATATTGACCTCCGAAGCGTCAGAATTCAGGCCTCCACTTTATCAGGTTTCAGCAACCATCTCACGCGGCAATGCGGTGGCTTTCCGCCCCGACCCTCTACAATGGCGTGTATGCGTGGCTGGTCAATTCCGCTGGGCCGGTGGATGGGTGTGGAAATGCGCGTCCACATCTTCTTCCCGCTGCTGGTGTTTGTGTTTTTCGCCATCAGCGGCGTGGATGGCTGGCCGCGGGGACTGGGCTTGTTTGTGCTGCTGGCTGGGGCGGTTGTGGTGCGCGAGACCGCGCGCCTGCTGGTGGCGGCGTGGCTGGGGTTGCGCTTGCGGGCCATTCTGTTGCTTCCCATCGGCGGCCTTTTCGCCTATGCCAACCCTGAAAGCCAGGAAAAGTCGAGCCGGGGCGGAGGGCAATTTGCCCTGGCGTTGGCCGGGCCCATGGCAAATTGGGCTGCGGCGCTGGTATGCGCTGCCGCTATCCTGGGCGCCAGCGGCGAAGTGCGCCTGATTGACCATCCACTGATTTCGTCGGCACATCTACTGCGCAGCCTGGTCTGGTTGCAGGCATTCCTCGGGTTTCTGCACCTGATGCCTGCGTATCCGCTCGATTGCGGCCGCCTGATTCGCAACGCGTTTGCGCGCCAGCACGGAGTGGGTCCCGCCGCGCGCGCGGCCGCGGGCCTTGGCCAGGTGCTGGCCCTGGTGGCCATGCTGGGCGGCATCTTTGCGCAGAACCCCTGGCTGATCCTGGCCGGCTTTTTTGTGATGATTGGCGCGCAGATTGAAGACCAGGGGGTGTTCTTCCAGTCGGTGGTCGATACGGTACGCATGCGCGAAGTGATGCTCACCGACTTTGCCACGCTCTCGCCGTCTGACACGCTGGCCGATGCCTTATATCGATGCGTCCATTCGCTGCAGGAGGACTTTCCGGTGGTGCGCGGCCCGCAGCTGGTGGGCATTGTCTCGCGGCAGCGCATTGTGGACGCGTTGCGCAACGAGGGGAACGGCTACGTGCAATCGGTGATGTCGCGCGCCTTCCAGGTGGCGCGGCCCGAGGACACGCTGGGCGCCACCATCCGCCGCCTGACCGCCGGGCATGGCCTGGGGTTGATTCCCATCACGGAGAGCGGGCGCGTGGTGGGCGTGGTCAGCGTGCAGAACCTGATGAGCTCCATGTCGCTGCTGGCCGAGCAACGGCGGATTGAGCGGCAGGAAGCGAGCGAAGGATAGGAAGACTTCGTCGTTCGCAGTTCATAGTTGCCACAGGCACACAGACCGCAGCTGACAACCGCCTGCTACGAACTATGGACTACGAACCTTGAACTTGCAGTCAGCCATGTCCGCCTCTTCACCCCTCGCTCCTGGCCTCTACGTCGTCGCTACTCCCATCGGCAACCTGGGCGATATCACGCTGCGCGCGCTGGACGTATTGCGGGGAGTGGACCGCATCGCGTGCGAAGATACGCGCCAGACGCAGAAGCTGCTCAACCATTTCGAGATCGATAAACCAACGGTAAGCTGCCACGAGCACAACGAGCGCGCCCGCACCGCGGAACTGATGGAAAGCATGAAGGCCGGAAAGGCCATTGCGCTGGTTTCCGACGCGGGCACACCCGGCGTCAGCGATCCGGGCGCGTGGCTGGTGCGCGAAGCCATCGCCGCTGGTGTGCCGGTTTTTCCCATTCCCGGAGCCAATGCGGTCACCAGCGCATTGGTAGCCTCCGGATTGCCGGCCGATGAGTTTCACTTCTACGGATTTCTGCCAGAGAAAGCCGGTGCACGCCGCACGCGCCTTGAAAAACTTGCCGCCGTGGCGCGCGAAATGCCGCAGACACTGATTTTCTACGAGGCGCCGCACCGGATTCTCGACGCGCTGGCAGATCTCGAAAGCGTCTTTGGCGCCGCGCTGCGCGTAGCGGTGGCGCGCGAGTTGACCAAGGTCCACGAGGAGTTTTTGCGCGGAACCGTCGCGGAGGTACGCCGGCAACTCGTCGGCCGCGATCGCATGCGCGGCGAGATCACTTTGTTGATTGAGGCGCCCGCGCGGATGGTAGCGGCGGGAAACGCGCCGGGCGCGGCGGCGACGAAGGAAAAAATCGCCGATCGCGTGGCGCGCATGCAAAACGAGGGCGGGATGGACGAGAAGGAAGCGCTGAAGCGGTTGGCTCGGGAATTGGGCCGGTCAAAGAGCGAGCTCTATCGGGAACTGCAGCGCGAGCGGGCAAGCAAGCGGTGAGCGGGATCCCCTACGGTTGCAGGACGGGCTCAAGCTGATGCAAGGCCGCCGTCATGCCGGCGCCGTCGCCGTTCTGGACGGCGGTGAAGAGGGCGACCCAGGCCCCGCGGCCGTTGGCGAAAGCAGGCGATCGCGCGAGGACGTGATTCAGTCCAGTGAAATCCCAGAAACCGGCGGCAGGCGTGGCGGCCT
>JASHSS010000462.1 GCA_030038565.1 Bryobacteraceae bacterium | reverse complement strand
GTCGACCTGCTCTGATTCTTGTCACCGCGGCCCGCGACCCTAATTTCGGTATCACTCGAATAGGAGGAAAAATGAACAACACTGGAATACCCGAAATGGCCAACCGGCCCGACGCTTTAGAGACTTCCTCTCAGCGAATCGGAATCGATGGAGAAGGCATCAGCCTGCTGGAGGAGTACGAATCCAGGCTGGCGATGGCGCGCCGGCGATTTGACCTGCATCCCGCGGTGCGATTACTCTTTTACGATTCCCTCGACCCGGTCGCGCTGGAAGCGTTCCTGATAGCATTCGCAATTATCGGTGTCCGCATGACGGAGCCGGTGGAGGGCTGGATCACCCGCGCCGGGGCCCGCTGCGGCGAGATCGGTCTCGAAGGTCTGGCCAAAGCCCTCACGGCCCATGCGCGTCAGGAGGCGGACCATCATCTCCTGATGATGGCCGACGCCCGGATCCTGGTGGAGAGATGGAACCACGCGCGTGAACCGGAGCTGAACGTCGGCGTTCTCCTGAACCGGCCCGCAACGCCCGGGGTGGATGCTTACGTCAGTCTTCACGAACGCCTGATCGGAGGTCCAACCCCTTACGCCCAGCTCGCAATCGAGTACGAAATCGAAATGCTTTCCGTTAATTACGGCCCCAGGCTGATCGAGCGTTGCGTGGGCTTACTCGGCCAGGACATTCTCGAAGGCATCAGCTTTCTTACTGATCATGTCGCCTTGGACGCCGGACACACGAATTTCAATCGCGTCCAACTCGGTCGGTTGCTGGAAGAGCAACCTGACTTTCTGCCCGCCCTGGTAGCCGGCGGATCGGAGGCATTGGAAGCCTACGCCACGTTTCTGGACGACTGTCTTGGGCCTCTGGGGAGTAGCGCTTCGTTATGAGCGGCGCCGCGGTGGGTGGTAAACCGGCCTCACCTTTCGCGTGGCGTCTGGTTGGGCCCATTGGCAGAATGGAAGCCGATGACGCCATGTTGGAGGAGTTTTCGGAGTTTCGTGGCCGCATTCTTTACGCCGGGGGCCGGCGGCCGAGCTTTCGCCGGGATGACGGGCGTTACTCCGACGACGATCCTCTCGATTGGCGGTCCTTCCATATCGCCGCCCGCGCGGGCGGCGAGCTACTGGGATACGTGCGGGTCAGGCCGTTTCCCGAGCACTCCCAGAGCGCGCTGCGACGGCTGCTTGCCAAGCGTGAGTTCGAACGGGTTTTGGACGGAATGCGGCTCATCCAGGATGACTGCCTGGAGGTCGGCCGCTGGATGGTCGCCCCGTCGGCTCGGGGAACGCCGGTGGCCCCGGCCCTGGTGGTGAGCGCTTGGGCGGTTGGAAGGTGGCTCGGCAAACGGTGCCTGATCGCCACTGTGGGCGCGCGTGACGGGCAGGCGACAATGCTTGCCCGTTTCGGCGGCCAAGTCATGCGCAGCGTAGCAGCGAAATTCGCCACCGAGTACGACGACGAACTGGTGGCAATGCATTTTGACCTGACCTCTCCGCCGGCGCGGGTTGCGGCAAAACTGAGCACGATGGAGAGCCTTCTTCGCCTGGGGGAACAGCCTCTTAAAGTGCGTGAACCGGAGCAGGTCTGGAAGGCTGCCATGCCGGGAGCGATCCCTCCGAAAGCATGACAGCCTCGACCACCGCGCCAATCCCGGCTAGCGTTCCCGACCGCATCGAGTGCCGCAATGACTCCTAACGCGCCACTCGTACTCAGCTCCGATTTGGGAACGCGTGAGCGGCGTTCGGGCAGTCTCCCACTGACCCACTACCGAACGCCTCCTTACTTCGCCAGTTGCCGCAGCACGTACGGCAGAATCCCGCCGTTGCGGTAGTATTCCACTTCCTGCGGGGTATCCACCCGGACATCCACCGTGAACCTGGTCTCGGCGCCATCCTCGCCCACGGCTCGCACGGTGGCCTTGCGCCCGCCGCCGTTCAGGGACGCGCGCACGCCTTCGATAGAGAAGACTTCCTTGCCGGTCAGTTTCAGGGCTGCGGCGCTCTCGCCGGCCGTGAACTGCAGCGGCAGCACGCCCATCCCCACCAGGTTCGTGCGGTGGATGCGCTCGAAGCTCTCGGCGATCACCGCGCGCACGCCCAGGAGCGCCACGCCCTTGGCCGCCCAGTCGCGTGACGATCCCGAGCCGTACTCCTTGCCCGCCAGAATCAACAACGGCGTGCCTTCCCGCTGGTACTTCATTGAAGCGTCGTAGATGGACATCTGCTCGCCATCCGGCAGGTGCACGCTCCAGCCGCCTTCGGTGCCCGGCGCCAGTTGGTTGCGCAGCCGGATATTGGCCAGGGTGCCCCGCACCATCACCTCGTGATTGCCGCGCCGCGCGCCGTAGGAGTTGAAATCCGCCGGCTTGACGCCCTGCGCGATCAGGTAGCGGCCCGCCGGGCTGTCTTTGGGAATGTTGCCGGCGGGCGAAATGTGGTCGGTGGTCACCGAATCGCCCAGCAGCGCCAGCACGCGCATCCCGCCGATATCCTGCACCGAGGTTTCCGGGTCCGCCATGTGCTCGAAGTAGGGCGGCTTCTTGATGTAGGTGGAGTGATCGTCCCACTGGAACTGGCCGCCCGTGGGCACCGGCAGGGACTGCCAGTTCTTATCGCCGTCGAACGCCTGGGCGTATTCGGCACGGAACATCTCTGGTTCCACGGAGGCCCGCACGGTGACCTGGACCTCTTCGTTGGTAGGCCAGATTTCGCGCAGGTAGACCGGCTTGCCGGCGGAATCCTGGCCCAGCGGTTCGTGCGCTATGTCGATATCCACGGTGCCAGCCAAGGCGTAGGCCACCACCAGAGGCGGCGATGCCAGGTAGTTGGCCTTCACCTGCGCGTTGATGCGTCCTTCGAAGTTGCGGTTGCCGCTGAGCACCGCGGCCACCACCAGGTTCTCTTTCTGCACCGCCTGGGCCACCGGCTCGGGCAGAGGCCCGCTGTTGCCGATGCAGGTGGTGCAGCCGAACCCTACCAGGTTGAACCGGAGTTGTTCGAGGTACGGCAGCAGGCCGGCTCGCTGGTAGTAATCCATCACCACCTTGGAGCCGGGGGCCAGGCTGGTTTTCACCCACGGCTTTACGTGCAAGCCGCGCTCGACGGCCTTCTTGGCCACCAGACCCGCCGCCAGCATTACCGAAGGGTTGGAGGTGTTGGTGCAACTGGTGATGGCGGCAATCACCACGGCGCCGGTTTCCACCTGCGAAGGGTGCCCGTTAAGCTCCGCCGCGGCGGCTTTCTTGGGACCGGGGAAGGCGTCGTGGAAATTCTTCCGTACGCCCGGAAGTTCGATGCGGTCCTGCGGGCGCTTGGGACCGGCCATCGAAGGAGTTACGGTGGCCAGGTCGAGTTCCAGGGTGTCGGCGTACTGAGGGTCGGGCGTGGCATCGGTGCGGAACAGGCCCTGCTCTTTGGTGTAGGCTTCCACCAGCGCCACCAGGTCCGGGGGGCGGTTGCTGAATTTCAGGTACTGCAAGGTCTCCTGGTCGGCCGGGAAGAAGCCCATGGTGGCGCCGTATTCGGGCGCCATGTTGGCCACGGTGGCGCGGTCGGCCAGGCTCAAGGCGCTCAATCCGGTGCCGTAAAACTCCACAAACTTGCCGACCACGCCTTTTTTCCGCAACATCTGGGTGATGGTGAGGACCAGGTCCGTCGCCGTGCAGCCTTCCGCCAGGCGGCCGTGCAGCTTGAAGCCGACCACCGCCGGGAGCAGCATCGAAATCGGCTGGCCCAACATGCAGGCTTCCGCCTCAATCCCGCCGACGCCCCATCCCAGCACGCCGAGCCCATTGATCATGGTGGTGTGGGAGTCGGTGCCCACCAGCGAATCCGGGTAGGCCTGCCCGTTGGCCCGGAATACCACGGCCGCCAGGTATTCCAGGTTCACCTGGTGGACGATGCCGGTATCGGGCGGCACGACGCGGAAGTTCTGGAAGGCCGTCTGAGCCCACCGCAGCAGCATGTAACGCTCGCGGTTGCGCTGGAATTCGAGCAGCGCATTGAGGGAAAAAGCGTCCTTCGAACCGAACTCGTCCACCTGCACGGAGTGGTCGATGACCAGTTCCGCAGGCACCAGTGGA
>JASHSS010000461.1 GCA_030038565.1 Bryobacteraceae bacterium | reverse complement strand
CTACCTACCGCCAGTGGATTCAGTGGAATTACCAGCGGCGCCTGGAAATCTGGGACCTGTTCAATCGCACCACCAAAGACGCCGGCGGCGCCGCCTGCCTGTACATCGGGATGAACAGCGGCTCCATCACCAGCCAGAGCCGCTCGTTCCGCGACATGCAGGAAATCTGCCGGCGCGCGGAGTTCCTGCTGCTCGACCACCAGGCGCGCGCGGACGAATCCGGCTTCCAGCAGAATGGCGACGCCGGCAAACTGGTGCACGGTCTGCTGGGCTGGGACAAGCTGGCGCCGGAGAGCATGGCGCAATATCAGGCGGGCCGCCCGACGTTCCGCGTGGCCGCCAAACCGGCCCCCGAAGCGCGCCTGTGGATGTACGAGGGGATCGCCGGCGGAATCGCGCCGTGGTGGCACTTCATCGGCGCGTACCACGAGGACCGGCGGATGTACTCGACGCCGGAGCCGGTATTCCGATGGCATCAGGAGCACGAGCAGTACCTCTTCGACCGCCAGCCGGTGGCCTCCATCGGGGTGGTGTGGTCGCAGCGGAACACCGATTATTACGGCCGCGACGATGCCGCCCAACTGGTGGATGCGCCGTATCGCGGGGTCACCCAGGCGCTCATCCGTGCGCGCATTCCATACCTGCCGGTGAACGCGGACCACATCGGCCGCGATGCCGGCGGCCTGGCGGCGCTGGTGCTGCCGAATGTGGGCGCGCTTTCGGATGCGCAATGCGCCGCCATTCGGGGCTTCGTGGAGGCGGGCGGCGGCCTGGTGGCTACGGGCGTTAGCAGCCTCTACGACGAATGGGGCGACGCGCGGCCGGATTTCGCCCTGGCCGATCTCTACGGCGCGCACGCTCCGGCGAGTCTGCCGCGCGGGGCGGCGCGCACCACCCTGCACACCTATCTGCGGCTTTCGCCCGAATGGCGCGCACGCATTCCAGGCCCGGAGGTGGGCGATGAGCCGGCCGCCACGGGGCCGCGGCACGCGGTGCTGGCGGGATTTGAGGAGACCGACATCATGCCCTTCGGAGGCGCCCTGGAACCTATCCGCACCGGCGCCGCGGTGACGATTCCGCTGACCTACGTTCCGCCCTTCCCGATGTATCCGCCCGAAACCTCCTGGATGCGCCAGCCCAAAACCGATATCCCCGGGCTGGTGCTGCACACGCCGGGAAACGCGCGCGTGGCGTACCTGGCCGCCGATCTCGACCGCCGCTACGGCCGCGATAATCTGCCGGATCACGGCAACCTGCTGGCCAATCTCTTCCGCTGGGTCGCCGGGGGCCGCATCCCGCTGGAGGTGCGTGGCGCGGGGCTGATCGACTGCCATCTCTACCGGCAGCCCGGCCGCCTGGTCCTGCACCTGGTCAACCTGAGCAACGAAGGCGCGTGGCGCGCCCCGGTGGATGAACTCATCCCGGTGGGCCCCCTCGCGCTGCGCCTGAAACTGCCCGGCGATGTGCGTGGCGCGGGCGCGCGCTTGCTGGTCTCGGGCGCGCGGCCAACCGTGGCCGTGCGGGACGGCTGGGCGGCCTTCGAGGTGAAGTCCATTGCGGATCACGAGGTGGTGGTGATTTCCTGACCGGGCGGCCGCGGCCTAAAAACTCAGCCGGATTCCCACCTGCGCAGCGAACGGGATGCCTACCGTGGTTCCAGGCCCGAAGAAGTCGCCCAAGGCCCCGGCGGGCACACGCAGTTGGTTCAGGCTGGTGATGGGTTGCGTCTCGGTACAGGCGGCATTCAGACAGAACGCCGTGGCGTTCGTCAGGCTGTTGACCGGAGTCGGCTGGGCCGCCAGGTTGGTGACGTAGTTGGCTCCGGGATTATTACGGTTGAACAGATTGAAAAACTCGATGAACGCGGTAGCCTTCCAGCGATCGCCAAAGCTGAACGGTCGGCTCACCCGCAAGTCGGTCTGTATATAGGGAGTGCCCCGGAATTCGTCGAGGCTGGTTTGCACGCCATTCACCACCGCCCGGTCGTCGATTGCGTCGCCCAAGCCGTTTACATCGACCGGCGTGGTCATGGTAAAGGGACGGGCGCTCTCCGCCTGGCTCAGCAAGGTCAGGTCGAAATCGCCTGGCAAAGTGGAACGTTCCCGACACTACCAGGCGGTCCGTGACATTTTCTCCGGATGGGCCATAATTCCCTTTAGCGAAGGCCTGCAGCGGATTGCACACGCCGTTCACGTAATCGAACAGCTCGGCCAGCACGCAACCCCATGTCTCGGCGCTGGAGAGCGTGTAGTTCACTACCACGCTGAATCGCGAAACGTTCCCTTGCAGCCGCAGGGAAACGCCGTCATAACGGGAACGGTTGTCCGTGCGGAACACGGCGACATTGGGCACGTACTGTTGCTGGGTCGCAGTGTCGCCGGCGTACAGCGGCGAAAACAAATCGTAGCCGGCCTCATACTGATACCGCCGGTAGCCGTGCATCCCGGTCTCGTGGGTCATAAAGTAGAGAACCTGACCCTGCGCACGGACCCGCATGAATAAAGGGTTTTGAATGGGTCAGGTTTCAAGTGTCAAAATGAATCACGGGCGGGCAGCGTCCGCGATTGATGAGCCGAGGAACAGAATTAGCCATTCTGTTCCACTCCCGGCCCTCGCCCCCTGCCCGCTTGATGTCCGCCCCGGTGTTTTCGGGCTTGTGCAGGGTTCGGGGTTCGGGCAGAATGGAACATAACGCATGAGAATTGTTCCAAACGCCGGGGAGCGGTTCAAATGAGTCTTCATGACTGCAACAACGGACACCGCAAATATCCGACGCCCGTCGAGCGCGAAACCTCAGTGAAGGCCGCCGACGAAGACGAGAGCGAAATGCGGACATTCTGCGCCCCCCTCGCCTACACCGGATGCCGGATATCCGAGGCGCCTGCGCTGACCGCTGACGGGGTGGACCTGAAAGACGGAACGCCGATTTTCGAGAGCCTGAAGAAACGGCGCAGCGGGGTTTACCGGCCTGTCCCCGTTCCGCCCGCGCTCATCGACGCACTGAACATGGTGCACGATGTCCGGGCCGCGCAGAAACGCCGCGACCGTGGCCGCGCGGTTCGCCTGTGGCCGTGGGCGCGCAACACCGCCTGGCGGCATATCAGGGCCGTGATGAGGGCGGCCAGGATCAAAGGCCCGCACGCCACCCCGAAGGGATTGCGGCATGGCTTCGGGATCAAGGCCATAACGTCCGGCGTTCCGCTCAACACGCTGCAACAGCTTTTGGGTCACGCGCAGCTTACTACGACATCGATCTATGCTGACGCTATGGGGCCGGAGAAGCGTCAACTCGTCGAGAGGATGTGGGGATAAATGCGCCTTAGCTGGAATGAGATCAGAGCACGCGCGGCTAGGTTCGCCGAAGAATGGAAGGACGCCCACTACGAACGCGGCGAGAGCCAGACCTTTTACAACGAGTTTTTCGAGGTGTTCGGCGTCACCCGCCGCCGCGTCGCCAGCTTCGAAGAACCCGTAAAGCGTCTCGGCAACGAGCGCGGTTTCATGGACCTGTTTTGGAAGGGCGTGCTCCTGGTCGAGCAAAAAAGCGCGGGCCGCGACCTGGCCCGCGCCAAGGAGCAGGCGCTCGACTACTTCCCCGGCCTCAAAGAGCACGAGTTGCCCCGCTACGTCCTCGTAAGCGATTTCCAGACGTTTGAACTCTACGACCTTGAGGACAATACCTCGACCCGCTTCCGGCTCCGGCAACTTCCTGAGCACGTCGAGGACTTCGGCTTCATTCTCGGCGTCCAGAAACGCACTTTCCGCGACCAGGACCCGGTGAACATCGAGGCTTCGGAGATGATGGGTAAGCTCCACGATGCCCTGAAAGCCTCCGGCTACGAGGGCCATAATCTGGAGCGGTTTCTCGTGCGCCTCGTGTTCTGCCTTTTCGCCGATGACACCGGCATCTTCGAGCCTCGGGACATTTTCTCCACGCTGATTAGCCAGCGCACCAACCCGGACGGCAGCGATACCGGCCTGTGGATCAGTCAGCTATTCGACGTGCTGAATACTCCCATAAGGCAGCGCCAGCACAACCTTGATGACGACCTCGCGCAGTTTCCCTATATCAATGGCGACCTGTTTCAGGAGCGCCTGCCCTTCCCGTCTTTCAACGCCGCCATGCGCTCCTTGCTGATTGATGCGCTCGATTTCAGTTGGGACGCCATTTCCCCGGCCATATTCGGTTCGCTCTTCCAGTCCGTCATGAACCCGAGAGAGCGCCGGTCCCAGGGCGCGCACTACACGACCGAAAGAAGCATTCTCAAGGTCATCGAGCCGCTTTTCCTCGACGAATTGCGCGAGGAATTCCAACGCCTCGCCGAGCGCCGCGACAGCGGACGCCGCAAAGCCATCGAGGCGTTTCATAAGAAGCTTTCATCGCTGCGTTTCTTCGACCCGGCGTGCGGTTGCGGAAACTTTTTGATTATTTCCTACCGTGAGCTTCGCCTCCTCGAAATCGACTTGCTCAAGGCGATCCGCAAGGACGGGCAACTATCGCTCGACGTGTCCCAAATGTCCCAGATCGACGTGGACCAGTTTTACGGCATCGAGCTTGGCGAGTTTCCCGCGCGCATCGCCGAAGTCGCGCTCTGGATGATGGACCACATCATGAACAACAAGCTTTCGCTGGAGTTCGGCGAGAGCTACGTCCGCATTCCTTTGAGGAAGTCCCCGCACATCCTTCCCGCCGACGCCCTGGAAATGGACTGGGCGAGCCTCATCGATCCCGCCGATTGTTCCTACGTTCTCGGCAATCCGCCTTTCGGGGGCGCGAAGTACCAGAGCGACAAGCAGAGAGCGCAAGTACGCCGCATCGCGCAACTCGGCGGCAGCGGCGGCACGCTCGATTACGTAACAGCATGGTTCGTCACAGCCGGAGCGTATTTGCGGCACAGCCGCGCGCATGTCGGCTTTGTCACGACCAGTTCAATTACCCAGGGGGAGCAAGTGGCGCAGCTTTGGCCTGTTCTCTTCGACCGCTACGGCCTTGAAATCAGCTTCGCTCACCGCACCTTCGCCTGGAGCAGCGACGCGCGCGGCATGGCTCATGTTCACGTTGTCATCATCGGTTTAACGCGCCGGGATCAAGAGCCGCCGATCAAGCGGCTATTCAGCTACAGCGACGTTCACGGCGATCCGACCGAGAGCGAACACCAGGCTTTAACGCCGTATCTGTTCGACGCGGGAAGCGTCGTTAATCGTCATCTCGTTGTGGAAGAAACGAGCCGCCCCCTCTGCGGGGTGCCCCCGCTTGTTATCGGCTCCAAGCCGATTGACGAAGGCCACTACATCTTTTCCGGCGAAGAGCGCGCCGAGTTTCTGCACGAGGAGCCAGGCGCACGGAAATTCATGCACCCTTTCATCGGCACAGACGAATTTCTGTACGGTCTTGACCGATGGATTTTGTACCTGGACGGCGCATCGCCCGCCGACATCCGCGCGATGCCCGCCGTCAAAGATCGCATTGCCGCTGTCCGGCAGTTTCGCCGGAAAAGCACAAGCCCTGGGACGCAAAAGCTCGCCGAAACGCCCACGCGGTTCCATGTCACGGTTGTTCCGGACCGGCCTTTCCTCGTAATCCCCGAAGTCAGCTCGGAACGGCGTGATTACGTGCCTATAGGCTGGCTCAAGCCGCCCGTCATTCCTAGCAACCTCGTGCGCGTTTTGCTCGACGCCGACCTGTGGCACTTCGGCATTCTGACATCCGCAATGCACATGGCCTGGCTGCGTCAAATCGGCGGACGCCTTGAGAGCCGCTACAGGTACTCGATTGGCATCGTCTATAACCCCTTCCCCTGGCCGGAAGCCACGGACCAACAGCGGGGGAAAATACGCTCGCTTGCCCAAGGCGTACTTGACGCCCGCGCGGAATTTCCGAGACGCTTGCGGATCTTTATGATGTCGATGCCATGCCTCCGAAGCTGCGGAAAGCCCACCACGCTCTGGATGATGCGGTTGACAAACTCTATCGGGGCGCGGCCTTCACCGGCGACCGCGACCGCGCGGAGCATCTTTTCGGCCTTTACGAAAAGCTCGTTGCGCCATTAGTCGCCGCCGCTTTTCAACCCGCGCGGCGACCCAGGAGACGGACGTAAACAAGGGAAACGCTTCCAATGGCCGATATCAATCTTACGCAGGACGAAGCCGACAAGCTGATGGCGATGGAGAAGCGCGCCGCCGATGACAAGGAATGGCTCTTCCCGTCTCCCGGCGAACGCATCGCAATTCCGCTGACCTCGCTCGACAAGCGGGAGAACTTCATGCTCGACGTAACCCGCGCGCAAATCAAGCTGACGAAAGCCACCTACCAGAACCGAGCTCGGGCGGCGATCATCCTATTACGGCTCGACCTGGACGGCCCACCCCATACCAACCCGGACGGCGCGGAAGTCACCTGCCCGCACTTGCACATCTACCGGGAAGGGTTCGGGGACAAATGGGCTATCCCGGCACCCGCTGACAGATACGCGGATACGCTGGACCTCTTCTCCACGTTTGAGGCGTTCATGCAGCACTGCAATATCACCGAACGGCCCCGGATTCAAAAGGGTCTATTCTCATGACGACACTTCAGGAAATAGAGAAGCTTCTCGGCGATTACCGCGCATGGCTGAAAGACAAAACCACGTTGCGCGAAATTGACCAGTCATGGATTGAGATCACGACGCCCTTCCTTGACCGCCACAATGACGCCCTTCAGATATACGCGCGTGCCGAAAACGGCGGCTACGTTCTCACCGACGATAGCTACACTGTGCACGACCTGGAAACTTCCGGCTGCAATCTGAGCACAGAGAAACGAAAAGACCTCTTGAAGATGACGTTAAACGGCTTCGGCGTGAAGATGAACAATGAAGCCCTGGAGGTACACGCATCCCCTGAAAACTTCCCGGCCCGCAAACACAATCTGATTCAGGCGATCCTTGCCGTCAATGATCTGTTCTACCTCGCAAGCCCCATTGTCGAGAGCCTGTTCTTCGAAGACGTGGTCGCATGGCTCGAAGCGAACGATATCCGGTACACGCCGAAGGTCAAGTTCACCGGCATGAGCGGATTTGACCATCTTTTCGATTTCGTCATTCCGAAGTCTGCTCGCAAGCAGCCGGAGCGCATCGTGCAGGCGATCAATCGCCCGACACGCGACAGCGCCGAATCGTTTATTTACGCGTGGAGCGACACCCGCGAAGTGCGTCCGCCGGATTCCAAGGCTTATGCGGTTTTGAATGACATTGAGCAGTCGATTTCGGGCGGCGTCCTCGACGCCTTTCGCAACTATCAAATTCAGCCCGTGCCGTGGAGCCACCGTGGAGAGGTTGTCACGGAGCTTGCGGCCTAGAGGCGATCCCCAGACGCGGGTCGAAGTTTCGGCGGTAGTCGTGCGGGGCGCCGAACGCATCGAAGAACGGAACCTCGATCGCTTTCAAGGTCAGCAGTGCGACATTGTTCGCCTGCGACTGGCCTTCGGCGGTGAAGTAATCGAAGGTGGTGTCGTAGCGGAGGCCGTAGTTCAACGTCAGGCGCGAAGTGACGCGCCAGGAATCCTCGGCATACATCCCCAATCGCTGGACGTTCTGCCGAACGCGCCATCGCTCGCGGGCGTGCTGGTGCAGGTGCCGCTGGTCACCTGAAGAGCCACCGTGGGCGTGCAGGTGCTGTCCACGGCGAACTGCTGGGGGTTTTGCAGATACGGGTTGGGTCCTCGGCGAACACCGTTAGGCTTTCCGCGTTCGAGGCGAGGGCGCCGCTCATTACCGGCTCGTGGATGAAGTCGATGCCGAAGCTGTAGGAGTGCCGGCCGGTGGCGTGCGCCACGCTGTAGCGAAACTGATATTTTTCCGGAGTGAATCCGAGACCCTCCCGTTTCAAGGCAGTCTATCGAAGAGGCTCGAAAACTACCAGCAATCGTAGATCTCGCCAGGGGTGTGCCGGCCGCCGACGTTTTCCGTGGCGCGGCGCGCGTCCGGCCGGCGCGCGGCGGCCCCAAAGCTCGACCCGTCATTTCCTGACATGGCGGTATGATTAAGGTCAACCGACATGAACCTGCAATGGACACCGATGCGGTGGCCGGCGGCCTGGAAAAGCCCGGACACTCTCAGTCTGTTGAAAGACACTCCCATCAATTGCCTGCTGATGGAAACCGGCGCCGATCTGGGGCCGGTGGCCGACCAGGCCCGGCGCAGCGGGCTGGCGGTCAACTCGCGCCAGCCGATGGGCGTCAACGTGAGCACCGGCGAGTGGCCCGGAATCCAGATCGCGGCGCGCGGCGGGGGTGTCAGCGCCGGTCCCACGGGCGTGCCGTGGCTGAATACCAACGGGTGGCGCGTGCGCCTCGAAACTGCGCTGCACCCGGACGACGAGATCTGGATCGACGCTCCGCCCAAAGGTCCGCGCCTGTACCCCGATTCCTTCGCCATGGCGTTTACCGACGCGGCGGCGTTCGGGGGCCGCTGGATCGTGTCGCTCGACGCGGCTACCGCGGCGGCGCTCGCGGCCAAAGAGGCGCGCGCGCTGGACGGCTGGAAGAAACTGATCGCGGCGGCGCAGTTTTTCGACGCCCGCCGGCAATGGGCAGATTACACGCCGCAGGCCGTGGTTGGGGTGGTCTCGGACTTCACCGGCGACCACGAGTTTCTGGCGAGCGAGACCTTGAACCTGCTGGCCCGCGCCAACCAGCAGTATCGCGTGATCGTCAAGAGCCGTATTTCGGACGATTCGTGGAAGGGGCTGCGGGCCATCCTGTATGTGGATGCGGAGGCGCCCTTGCCGCCGCTGCGCCGCGAGATCGAAGGGCTGGTGGCGGGCGGCAGGATGCTGATCGCCGGCCCGCAATGGGGCCCGGCGGCGGGCGCGCCGGCCAAAGACCAGGAGCATCCGCGATACGATATCCGGGTGATGGGCAAAGGCAGGCTGGCGATCGCCAAAGAGGAGCCGGTGGACCCTTATACCCTGGCCAACGATTCCGTACTGCTGGTGAGCCACCGCTATGAACTGCTGCGCTTCTTTAATGGCGACGCGGTGAGTTCCCACCTGGCCGCCGCGCCGGACGGCAAGAGCGTCCTCGCGCACATGCTGTTCTACGCCAATCGCGGGCCGCAGGATGCTTCCCTGTGGATTGCCGGGCGCTACCGCTCGGCCCGGCTATGGACGGTGGACCGCGCGGAGCCGCGGCCGCTCGAAATCGGGATCGCGCGCGGGGGCGTAGAGTTGCACCTGCCGCCGCTCGCGCAGTATGCCGCGGCGGAACTGGAAGTTTGAAGGAGGGGAGATGGACTGTCGGCATTCACGCAGAAAATGGTTGCGGCTGGCCGGAGGAGCGGTAGCCGGGGCATACCTGGGAAGGCCCGCGCTGCATGCCGCGGCGGCGCCGGCGTCGCGGGTCGCGGTGGCGCGGTCGAAGACTTACGACCCGGCCGTGTTGCTTCCCACGCTGGACCGCATGTTCGACCAGTTGGGCGGTCTGGGCCGCATCGTCAAGGGCAAGACCGTGGCCATCAAAGTGAACCTCACCGGCGCCCCGACTTATCGCCTGGGATACCTGCCGGCCGAGGACACGCATTACACCCACCCGCACGTGATCGCGGCCACGGTGCATTTGATGGGAAAGGCCGGAGCGCGCAGAATCCGGGTGCTCGAAAGCCCCTGGTCCACGGCCGACCCGCTGGAAGAGGTCATGCTGCAGTCCAACTGGGAGCCGCGCGACATCCTTAGCGCCGCGCCCAACGTGGAGTTCGAAAACACCAACTGGCTGGGCAAGGGAAGCCGGTACGCCCGCATGATGGCGCCGCACGGCGGGCTGATGTATCCGGGCTTCGAGTTGAATCACTCCTACCAGGATTGCGACGTGTTCGCCAGCCTGGCCAAGCTGAAGGAACACGACACGGCGGGAATTACGCTTTCCATGAAGAACTGCTTCGGCCTCACGCCGTGCACGATTTACGGCACGGGCGCGGGCGTGGATGAGCCGAGCGACGTTCCCAAGGGTGGGCGCGACATGGTCCACGCGGGTTACCGGCAGCCTTCCAAAATCGCGCCGCCCGAAAAGGATCCGGCGTCCCCGCGCGACGGCGGCTATCGCGTGCCGCGGACGGTGGTGGACCTGATTTCCGCGCGCCCCATCGACCTGGCCGTGGTGGAAGGCATCCACACGATGGCCGGCGGGGAAGGCCCGTGGATCTCGAACGCCAAGCCGGTCGAACCGGGAGTGCTGGTGGCCGGAACGAACCCGGTGAACGTGGACGCGGTCTCCATGGCGGTGATGGGCTTCGACCCCATGGCCGACCGCGGCACGCCGCCTTTCGAAACCTGCGACAGCACCCTGCGGCTGGCCGAAGATGTGGGCGTGGGAACGCGCGATTTGAAACGCATCGAGGTGGTCGGCACGCCCATCCGGGAAGCCGTGTTCAATTTCGCCGATCTGCGGCGCGAACGGCGGGCCCGCATGAGGCGGTGAGGCTCACAAGTGAGGCTTCAAGGAGAAATGGTGAAGACAACCACGCTGCTATTGGCGCTCGGTTTGGCGGCCCAGGCGGCCGATTATCCGGAAGCGCAGATTTCCAATCGCGTTCTCGAAGTCAAGCTGTTGCTGCCGGACGCGAAGACGGGCTACTACCGCGGCACGCGCTTCGATTGGTCGGGCGCCATTTCCAGCCTCCAATTCCAAGGCCACGAATACTTCGGCAAATGGTTCGACCGCTACGATCCCAAAATTCACGACGCTATCCAGGGTCCCGTGGAAGAGTTCCTCACCAACGGCATGGGCCTGGGCTACGAAGAGGCCAAGACCGGCGAGAGCTTCGTGAAGATCGGAGTGGGCGCGGTGCGCAAGCCCGAGGAGCGCGCCTTTCACCAGTTCAATACCTACGAGATCGCCGATCACGGCAAATGGACCATCCACCTGGGCGCCGATTTCGTGGAGTACACCCAGGAACTCGCCGACACCAACGGCTACGCTTACATATACCGGAAGACCATCCGGCTGGTGGAGGGTAAACCCGAGATGGTGCTGGAGCACAGCCTCAAAAATACCGGCAGGAAACCGATTGCCACCAGCGTCTACGAGCACAATTTCTATATGCTGGACCACCAGCCGGCAGGCCCCGATTACACCGTGCGCTTTCCCTTCGAGGTGCACCCGCAGGCCGATTTGCAGGGGATGGCGGAAGCGCGCGGCAAAGAGTTCACCTACCTCAAGGAATTGCAGGACCGCCAATCGGTCTACACCGCCATGGACGGCTTCGGCGATACGCCGCGCGATTATGACATCCGGGTGGAGAACCGCAAGGCGGGAATCGGCGTGCGGCAAACCTCGGACCGGCCGATGTCGAAGCTGGTCTTCTGGTCCATCCGAACCACCGTCTGCCCGGAAGCCTACATCGATTTGAAGGTTGCGCCGGGCGAGGAAACCACCTGGAGAATCCACTATGCGTTCTATACGCTTCCGCAGTAGCTTGACGCTGGGAATCGCGCTGGCATGCGCCTTTCCGGTGGCCTTTGCGCAATCGCCCAAGGCCGGGGGCAAGGGCGATTACTATCTCTACGTGGGCACTTACACGCGGGCGAAAAGCAAGGGAATCTACGCCTGGCGCTTCGATGCCGCGAACGGATCTTTGCGGGAGATGGGCCTGGTGGCGGAGACCTCCAATCCTTCGTTTCTGGCGCTCGCGCCCAACGGCAAATTTCTGTACGCCGCCAACGAAAATTCCACCGGCATGGTGAGCGCCTTCGCCATCGGCGCCGCCACCGGCAAACTCACGCCGCTCAATCAGGTGTCTTCGAAGGGCAGCGGGCCGTGCCACGTCTCGCTGGACCCCGCCGGCAAGTTCGTCTTCGTGGCCAACTACAATTCCGGCAGCATCGCCTCCTACAAGGTGCAGCCGGATGGATCGCTGAGCGAGGCGGTCAGCGTCGTGCAGCACTCGGGATCGAGCGTGAACCGGCAGCGGCAAAGCGGTCCTCACGCGCATTCGGTGGTGGTATCTCCGGACGGGCATTTCCTGCTGTCGGCCGACTTGGGGCTGGATGAAGTGCTGGTGTACCGCATCGGCGCGGATGGCTCGCTCACCCCCAACGATCCCCCGTTCGGCAAAGTCGCGCCCGGCTCGGGTCCGCGGCACATCGCCTTCTCGCGCAATGGCCGCTTCGTCTACGTGGTCTCGGAAATGATTCCAGGGGTCACCGTGTTCCGCTACGACCGGGCGCGCGGCAGCCTCGAATCCATCCAGACCATCTCCTCCCTGCCCGAAGGGCCGGTGGGAACTTCGAGCGGCGCCGAAATCGCCGTGTCGCCCAACGGCAAGTTCGTGTATTCCTCCAACCGCGGCGCGAACAGCATCGCGGCGTTCGCCGTGGATCCCTCCAAAGGCACTCTGACGGAGGCGGGCCGCTTTCCCTCCGGCGGCAAGACGCCGCGCAATTTCGCCATCGATCCGACCGGCCGGTGGCTCTTCGCGGCGCACCAGGATTCCGATTCCATCGTGAAGTTCCGCATCAATCCGCAGTCCGGCGCGCTGGAACCCGCCGGTGAGACGCTGGAGGCCGGAGCGCCCGTCTGCGTGGTCTTCCAGGCGGTCCATTGATGCCCCAGCCCTGGCTGCAAGACTTCAATCCCCTGGGCAACACGCTGCTCTCCACGCTGGCGGCGGCCATCCCCGTGGTGACCCTGTTTTTCTTCCTGGCGGTGATGCGCCTGCACGCCTGGAAGGCCGCGGTCTTCGCCTTCATCGCCGCGGTGCTGGTGGCGCTGGCGGTGTTTCGCATGCCCGCCGTGATGGTGGCGGGCGCGGTGGCCGACGGGCTGGTGTTCGGCTGGTTCCGGATCGCCTGGATCGTGGTGGCGGCGGTTTTCGTCTACGACGTTTCGGTGGAGTCCGGAGAATTCGAAGTTCTCAAACGCTCGATCGGCGATATCTCCCAGGACCGGCGTCTTCAGGTGCTGCTGATCGCTTTCGCCTTCGGCGCGCTGTTGGAAGGGGCGGGCGGAGGCGGCGCGCCGGTAGCGGTGACGGGCGCCATGATGATCGGGATGGGCTTCCCGCCTTTTCAGACCGCCGTGATGTGCCTGATCGCCAACTCCTCGCCGGTGGCCTATGGCGGCATGGGCAATCCCATCCGCACGCTGGTGGCGGTGACCGGTTTGCCGGAAGCCGATTTCGCCGCCATGCTGGGCCGCATCCTGCCCCTCACCACCAGCGTCATACTGCCCTTCTGGATCGTGCGCCAACTGGTCAAAACCCGCGACGCGCTGGCGGTGTGGCCGGGACTTCTGGCGTGCGGCGTGACCTTCGCCGGGGTGGAGTTTTTCTGGTCCAACTACGTGAACGCCTCGCTGGTGGACATCATGGCGGGCATTTGCACGCTCTCGCTGCTGGCGTTTTTCTTCCACAAGGTGTGGAGCCCGGCGCAGATCTGGCGCTATCCCGGCGAAGGGTTGGCCGTGCGCGCCTCCGGCGCGGGCGATGAGCTGACCTTCGGCCGCATCCTGCGGGCCTGGTCGCCCTTTCTGCTGGTGGCCGCCTTCGTGGTGCTGTGGGGCATTCCTCCGGTGACCAAAGCGCTGGACGTGGTTTCCTGGAAGCAGCCCGTGCCGGGCCTCGATCACCTGGTGGTGCGCACGCCGCCGGTAGTGGCCAAGCCCTACTCGGAGTCGGCGCTCTTCGATGTCTCGTGGCTCTCCACGCCGGGCACGGGCGCCTTTTTCGCGGGCCTCATCGCCGGCCCCATGCTGGGGCTTTCCCTACGCAAAACCATGTGCGTGTTCTGGCATTCGATGTGGCGGCTGCGCCTCAGCCTGCTGGCTATCTTGGCCATGCTGGGCGTAGGATACATCACCCGCTATTGCGGGATGGACGCCACCATGGGGATGGCCATGGCTCACACCGGCGCGCTGTTTCCGTTCTTCGGAGCCACCATCGGCTGGCTGGGCGTGGCGCTGAGCGGCACCGATGCGGGCTCCAACGCACTGTTCGGCAGCCTGCAGGTGATCACCGCCAACAAGCTGGGCCTCAGCCCCATCCTGATGGGCGCGGCCAACAGCGCCGGCGGCGTAATGGGCAAGATGGTAGCCGCGCAATCGCTGGTGATCGCCTGCGCCGTCACCGGGCAGGAGGGTCAGGAAGGAAAACTCTTCCGGGCGGTGATGAAGCACAGCCTGGGACTTTTGTGCATTGTGGGATTGATTGTGCTGATGTATGCGTACGTGTTCCCGGGAGCCATCCCGAGCGGGCATCATTTCTGGTAGGTGGCAGCGTGTATTCACCACGGAGGCACGGAGCACCCGGAGAAAGCACGGAGGAAGAAGAGGGTTTTTCTCGGTGCTTTCTCCGCGTTCTCCGTGCCTCCGTGGTGGAAAGCGGGGCCTGAATGGAGCAAGACAGTATGAGCAGGCAGGATACGTTTCAACCCGATCGCAGGGATCTCGGCAAACTGGCGCTGGGAGGCGCTCTGGGCGCGCTGCTGGCGCGGAAATCCGGGGCTGCGGTGCATCCCAATGCGCCGGGCATCAAGCTGTGCGCGCAATCCGGCGCCACGCCGTCCGACGAGCAGCTTCTGTTTCTGAAACAGATCGGCGCCGAATACGTGAGCGTCGCCGCGCCTCCGGATATGCGCACGGCGGAAGGCTTCCTGGCGATCAAGAAGCGCTACGCCGAGGGCGGCATCACGGTGTGGAACATCGGCAATACCAGCGTCCATAACATGGAGGAAGTGACCCTCAACCTGCCGGGGCGCGACCGCAAGATCGAGGAGTACAAGCAGTATCTCCGCAACCTCGGCCAGGCGGGGATTTACTACACCACCTACGCGCACATGGGCAACGGCATCTGGTCGAGCGGGCGCGCCACCATTCGCGGGGCTTCGGCGCGCGAGTACGACCGCGCCAGCCCCAATAAGCGCGGCGTGTGGGACAACAAAACCTGGACCGAGCCGCTCTCGCACGGGCGCGAGTTCACCAGGGAAGAGATCTGGGAGAACTTCACCTACTTCATCAGGCAGGTGGCTCCGGTGGCGGAGGAGAACAGCGTGCGCATGGGCATCCACCCGGACGATCCGCCGGAGCCGGTGCTGGCGGGCGTGCCGCGCTGCATCTTCGGCAACTTCGAAGGCTATCGACGCGCCATGGAGATCGCCAACAGCCCCAACGTGGGAATCTGCCTGTGCTGCGGAACGTGGCTGGAAGGCGGCAAGGCGCTCACCGGCAAAGACCCGGAGGAGATGATCCGCTATTTCGGAGCGCAGAAGATCTGGAAGATTCACTTCCGCAACGTGAGCGCGCCGCTGCCGCACTTCGTCGAGACCTTCATGGACAACGGTTATTACGATATGTACAAGATCATGAAGGCGCTCGCGGACGTGAAGTTCGACGGCATCGTGATCCTGGACCATACTCCCGCGCTGACCGGCGGCAACTACGCCCAGACGGCCTACGGATTCGCGTATATGCGGGCGCTGATGAAACGCGCGCTGGCCGGTCAAGCCTGACGGCCCGCCAGGGCAAACGGCCACGCCTGGCCCTTTTCGATAGGGAAGCCATTTATAATCAGCTACATGGAAATCACAAACGGCCAGGCGTGGCCGTTTGGGGTGATCCGGCGCGCGGCCATCCGGAACCCGCCGCCCCTCGCCGGACCACCATCCGGCCCCGGTCCCTTCGCCGGTCTATCACCCCGGCCCACCACCCCTCGCCGGACCGTCACCTCGCCCCACCGCAGTCCCCTCGCCGACCATCCATCCGGAACCCGCGGCCCTGCGCCGGACCACTACCCGGCCCGCCACCCCTCGCCGACCACCACCGAACTCCGCCGTGCCTTTCGCCGGACCGTCACCTCGCCCCGCAGTCCCCTCGTCGACCACCATCCGCCCCACCGCAGTCCCCCCGCCGACCATCGATCCGGCCGCGCCGTCCCCTCGCCGGACCACCACCCGAACTCCGCCCGCCCACTTCACGAAATCGCCCCGCCGGCCCCCGGGCCGCGCGCCGCAATCCGCCACTTTTAACGCTAAAATCGGGTTGATTGTCCTGGACTCGGGAGCCGCAACGGTGTGAGAATGGGGGCATGCCGGAAACCGTTATCCTGATCGCCAATGGCGACCTGCGTCTCTCCGCGAACCAGAGATGCTGGGCGGCGCAGGCCCGCGCCGAAGAAGCCGTCATGAACGCCATCCGCCGGGAAGGACGCGATGTCCGCCGCGGCCACCCCTGCGATCCCCACAAGGGCCACGGCTTCATAGACAGCCAGAAGTACGGGATGGAAGTCTTCCGCAATATTCCCTCCGATGCCCCCCTGGTGGTGGTGGAAGCGGTGTGGCAGTACAGCCATCACCTTCTGCACGGTCTGTACACGCACGCCGGCCCCATCCTCACGGTGGCCAACTGGAGCGGCGAATGGCCCGGCCTCGTGGGCATGCTGAATCTCAACGCCTCCATGACCAAGGCGGGGGTCAAGTACAGTTCGCTGTGGAGCGAAGATTTCACGGATGAGTTCTTCACCGCCGGGTTGCGGCGGTGGCTGGCCGGCCAGCCCGTCAACCACGATTTGAGCCACGTGCGCGGCATTGGCGAGTTCCGCCTGCCCGCCCAGGCCGAAGAAATCGGGTCGCGCCTGGCCGCCCTCCTGCGCCGCTCGAAGGCCATCATGGGAATCTTCGACGAGGGCTGCATGGGCATGTACAACGCCATCATTCCCGATGAGCTCCTGCATCCCACCGGCGTGTTCAAGGAACGGCTCAGCCAGTCCGCTCTGTTTGCCGAGATGCGCCAGGTAGGCGACGCCGAGGCCGCCCGCGTGCGCGCCTGGCTGGACCGCCACGGCATGCAATTCCGCACCGGGCCCAACCCGGACACCGATCTGACCGACGCCCAGATCCTGGAACAGTGCAAGATGTACATCGCCGCCCTGCGCATCGCCGACGATTTCGGCTGCGACCTGATCGGCATCCAATACCAGCAGGGCTTGAAGGATCTCGCTCCCGCATCGGACCTCGCCGAGGGCCTCTTGAATAACGTGGAACGGCCGCCGGTGACGGCCCGCGGCAATGGCCGGGTGCTCTATGAAGGCCGCGCCCTGCCGCACTTCAACGAAGTCGATGAGTGCGCCGGATTGGATGCCCTGGTCACCAACCGGGTCTGGACGGCGCTGGGCTACCCGCCCGAGACCACCCTGCACGATGTGCGCTACGGTGAGCCTTTCCCCGTGGCCGGGCGGGAAGAGTTCGTCTGGGTCTACGAGATTTCCGGGGCCGCCCCCCCCGCGCACTTCATCGGGGGATACGCCGGCGCGGTCAGCGAGCGCCAGCCTCCCATGTATTTCCGGTTGGGCGGCGGCGGCGTGAAGGGCGTCAGCAAGCCGGGCGAGATCGTCTGGAGCCGCGTCTTCGTGGATGCCGGGGTGCTCAGGGCGGATCTCGGCCGGGCCAAAGTCGTCGAACTGCCGGCCGAAGAAACCGAGCGCCGCTGGCGGATCACCACCCCGCAATGGCCCATCATGCACGCCGTCCTCGATGGGGTGACCCGCGATCAGTTCATGGCCCGCCACAAGTCCAACCACGTGCAGGTAGCCTACGGCCCCGATGCCGCTGCGGCGGACCTGGCGCTGGCCGCCAAAGCCGCCGCTTTCCGCGACATGGGCCTGGACGTGTCCATCTGCGGGAATTACCTCGCCGGTTAACGCGCGGCCCGGCCGCCGCGTCTTGCAGGCAATGACGGCCGGTGGCGGCGGAATCGTTGGGCCATCGCAGCCTCCGCCGTGATTCTCGTGGTGGCTCTCGCGGCCGCCTGGCTCCAGGCCTGCCGGGCATCGCGCGTCGATTCAGCGGAAGCGCTCCGCGCCGGGCGTGGCGCTCAACCCAGGAATTCCAGAACCTTGGGCGCCATGTAATCCAGCATGTCCGTCAACTCATGCCCGGAATCCAGAATTTCCAACCGCACGTGGGCGCGCCCTCGCGCGAATTCCTCGGAATAGCGGGCCGGGACAACATCGTCGCGCGAGCCGTGGAAAATCAGCCCGGGCTGGCGGAAATCCGGATAGTCCTCGTAAGGCCCGGCATCCTCCAGCAACTGGTAACCCAGGTTCACGGGCCGGTTCTGGCCATAATGAAAAACTTCCATGATCCCGGTTTCGCGCCACTGCCGCACAGCCTCCTCGCCCAGGTGCTCACGCCAGCGCCGCGCAAATCCGAAAGCCGGCGCCATCAGCACCACCCGCTCCACCCGTTCGGCGTGCCGCGCCGCGAAAAGCGCCGCCAGGTATCCCCCCATACTGGATCCGATCAGCGAGACCACCCGCCCGCCCGCCGCGCCTTCGATCACCGCCAGTTGGCCCGTCAGCGTCAGGTGCTCGAAATCGCCCGCCGCCAGGTCCGGTATCTCTACCTCCAGTCCGGCGGCTTCCAGGTACCGGCGGAAGTATCCCGCCTTGCTCGATCCGGGTCCCGAGGCGAACCCGTGCAGATACAGGACGGGGGGCCTGCGCCCGCTCACTTTTTCACCACCGGCGGCGGCTCGGGCACTTCCGTGAACTTGATCTCCGCATCGGCCGCGAAGAGCTTGAATGGCTCATAGCGGTACACGTTCTCGGTCATCAGCTTGCCATCCACGATGTGCTGGTGCCGCACCGATACGGGCGTCAGGAACCCGTGCGTGGAAAGCACGTATTCCACCGTGCCCTGGTCGCGAAAGGTGTGCTGGCGGTCGGTGGTTTCGGCCATCGCCTCTACCCGCAGGGGCAGCCCGTCCGGCTCCCTCACCCAGAGCGTGCCGCGCAGGGGATGGCGCGTGGCGGTTCGCCCGCGAAACTCCAGTTCCGCCCCGGAGTCGGAGGTCTGCTGCCACAGGATCGCGCGGGCGGTGTCCGCGCCGATGTTGGTTTCGCCTCCCAGCGCCAGCTTCATCTGCGCCAGCCCGCGCTTATCGAACGCCAGCAGAATGATCCCGTAGTCGGTGGCGATATCCACCAGCCCGTGCCTGGCGAAATCCTCGAGCATGCGCTTGCGCAGCCGGTCGTCCGGCGATTGCATCCCCAGGGAGAGCGCATGGCGCGCGCTCTCGGCCGATTGTACCGGCCGGCCATCCACCGAAATCACCTGCCGGAACTCCACCAGGTCGTGCGAAACCGAGTCTTTCAGGACACCTACGGAATATTCCGAAACCAGTTGCCGCACCTGCATCCGCAGGGCCGGCGGAGGGTTCGCGGCGGCCGCCCCGGCGCGCATGTGAAAACGCGAGGGCGCCATCAGCGCGCGCTGCTCCAAGGTCTCCTGGGTCAGCGCCTTAGGAGCATTTTGCCGGAAGACTTCGGCCTCCTCGGCGACGCGCGAAAGAAGTTGTTGCAGGCTCGATTGTGCGAACGCGGACGAAGCCGCGGCCAGCGCCAGAAGCGCCCCGAGCGCCCGTTTCATAGGCTTCATTCTAGCTCCGAAAATCTGCCCATGGGCCGGCGGAGGAATCTTTTTTTGCCAGCAAACAGCTTGTTTTGTGTGGGTTAAGTCCAGATCCGGAGTCCCGCGGAAAATTTCAGTTGCGTAACACTTGCGTGACCTCCGTGGTTCTGATATCCTGAACGAGTCACCAATTTGGGGGTTTTGAGGTTTTGTGCGCTTCAAGGAGCGGTGACTTGCTCTTTGGGGCCATTTGATGGTATAAAAACACAAGATCCTCCGTAAGGAATGGTAACAAAACTTCGCGCGGGCCACCGTGCGGAGCGGCAACGGCCTTCCTGTTTGGCTCTTTTAATAGTTCTGCAGGTTTATTTCCGGGCAGCTGTCCCTTCGCCGGGGTGGCGCGCCGGAGCAAGTTTCGAGGCCTGCAATCTTTCCTGGTATCGAACGGATGCCGGGGCGGGTTGCGCAGATCATTGACAATCTGGTTGGATGCAGTAAAGAAAGACTCGTCAGTACTCTGAGTAAACCGGAGCGAGAAGTAAACTCTACATGTTCAAATGAGAGTTTGATCCCGGCTCAGAATCAACGCTGGCGGCGCGCCTAACACATGCAAGTCGAACGGGAAAGTGGGCAACCATGAGTACAGTGGCGTACGGGTGAGTAACACGTGGGTAATCTGCCTCTTAGTGGGGAATAACCCTGGGAAACCGGGGCTAATACCGCATAAGCTCGAGAGAGGAAAGCAGCAATGCGCTGAGAGAGGAGCCCGCGGCCGATTAGCCAGTTGGTGGGGTAAAGGCCCACCAAAGCGAAGATCGGTAGCCGGCCTGAGAGGGCACACGGCCACACTGGCACTGAAACACGGGCCAGACTCCTACGGGAGGCAGCAGTGGGGAATCTTGCACAATGGGGGAAACCCTGATGCAGCGACGCCGCGTGAGCGATGAAGCCCTTCGGGGTGTAAAGCTCTTTCGTCAGGGA
>JASHSS010000460.1 GCA_030038565.1 Bryobacteraceae bacterium | reverse complement strand
TTCTTGGCGCGGCTTAGCGTCTCGGCGGCTTGGCGAGATCTGTTTTGCGGTCTTACTCCCAGGTTCCGCGCGTTCCGGTCGGGCCTGCCGCTTTCACCTGGCGTTCGCCGCCTTGCCCCTTGCCCGTTCCTGGCGAATTTGACTTTCACTGCCCCTTTTGGTGTACACTAAAGCTGACGTATCATACGCTTGTCTCGCATCCTCACCAAGTCGCCACTCGCCCAGTTAGTTTCCTGGGGCTTCCAGCCTCGCTTCGCTTAATCAAAAATGTATCCAGGTAGAAACTTCCCTCACCGCAGGCAGAATCGCCGAGAGAACGTGAACGAGTTGATCCGTGCACGCGAAGTGCGCGCGGTCTTTCCCGACGGCACCACCGAGGTCATGCCGACTTCGGCGGCCCTCCGCAAAGCCCAGGAAATGGGCCTCGACCTGGTCCTGATCGCGCCCACCGCCGTGCCTCCCGTCGCCAAAGCCGTGGATTTCGGCCACTATCAGTACGAGCAGAAGAAGAAACAGCACGATGCCAAGAAGAAGCAGCACGTGGTACAGGTCAAAGAACTGAAATTCCGGCCCAACACCGACGATCACGATTACGAGTTCAAAAAGAACCACGCCATCCGCTTTTTGCAGGAAGGCAACCGGGTGAAGGCAGTGGTGCAGTTCCGCGGGCGGGAAATCGCCCACGCCGACCTCGGTAAGAAGCTTCTCATGCGCTTCGCCGGTGACCTGACCAGCTACGGCTCCGTGGAAGGCGTGCCGCGCCTGGAGGGGCGCAACGCCCATATCCTGATCAGCCCGGTAAAAGCGGCCGGCAAAAGCGGGGCTCCCGAAAAACCGCCCGCCGAGCAATAGCCGGGGTCCCACACCCAGACCTTCGCCGACGCTCCGCGGCTGTCACCGCCGCAACTCTCCGGGTTTCGCCCGCACCCGCCAGGGGTTTTCGTACGCCAGGCAGGACAGAAGATCCTCGAGGGTCAGGGCCGGATTGCCGGCCGGGATCTCGCTCTCCGGCCGGCCGGGATGTGGGAATCCCTGATGGTCTTACCGGCCGCTGGAAGAACCACTGGCCGATCCGTTTCGCGGCGGACGCGCGCCATCGGTGACCTTATAATCCGCCGGCACCTGGAACAGCGTGGCGGCCGGTTCGGCGCGGCTCAGGTTGGCCATGTGGAAGGAGGATTCGCCGGTGCGCGGATCGGTCCGCTTGGACATCACCACGGCTTGCAATTCGGGCGAATACCAGGATTCGGTGACGATCTGAATGGGCTGCTCGTTGCCGATCTGTCCGGCGGGAATGGTGAGGGTGGTGCGGGTTCCATCCGCCTGAACGCCCTCGATGGTCCGGCTGCCCAGCGACTCGGTTTTGATGTTCTGGTTGAAGCGGCTGCGCCCGCCCGAAGGCGGTCCGCCGGCGGATCTCGGCTGGCCGCTCCGGCCGGGCCGCGGCCACGCGGAGCGGGTGGCGGTATGATCCGTGGAACTGAGCGCGTAATTCAGGCCCGCCACCGGGTCGTTGATGAAAATCACGGCCGGAAGATGGGCATTGGGCGCCAGGCTGTTCATGGAACTGAGGGATGGCTCACGGCGGGTGCGCCCTTCCGAATCGCGATACACGTGCGCCGTGGCGGTCTGATGGATGTGGTTGCCATCCGCCAGCGTCTGGGTGGTTTCCGTCACCAGGTCGGCCGAATACGGCGCGCCCTTCACCACCCGGCCCGGCATGCCGGCCTCGGCGCCCAGAAAACGAGCTCCCGGACCTTGAAATCCCGCATTCCCTCCCGGGCCGAATCCGCGCCCGCGTCCGCGTCCCGGACCGGGATCCTGGGCATATGCCACGCACCCCAGGACCACCACCAATACCCCGATCATTCGCATCTGACTGCTCCTTCCGCCGCTTGCCCCAGGTTGCTGAAAAAGGGCGCGGCAGGTTGCAAGCCTGCCCCACCACCGCAGCCCGTTAAAACGTTCCATCCAGGAACCTGACCGCGCGGGCCACGCCATCGGGACCGAATATCACTTCGGCCTGCACCGGCTCCTGGGCCCGCTCGGGATTCACTTCAAAGCCAACCGCAATCATAGCCGACCGCGGCACCTCCACCCGCACCAGGTCGCCCGGTTCGTTGGGACCAAGTTGCTCGACGTTGGGCAAGGGAATAAAACCGCCCTCCGGACCGGCCGTTTCCGCCGCTTCGGCGCCATCCGAGATATCCTGCACCTGGGCCAGAATGGCGGCATTGGCGGGAACCGGCCTGGGCGTGGCGGTTTGGGGCCCGCGGACACGCACCAGCGAGGCCGCCAGGACCAGCACCAGAACGGAGGCCGCGGCCCACATCAGCGCCCCGATCCAGGCGCGGTGGCCGCGAACCGGCGCCATGCCGGCCTGCTCGCGAAAAGCCTTCACCAGGCGCGACTCCACGCGGGCGGGCGCTCCCATGCGGCTCCAATCCGCGGCCACGAGCCGCAACCCGGCAACCAGATTACCGTGGGCCGCCCAGGCGGAGGCGCAGGCCGGACATTCCCTCAGGTGCTCCTCCAGGCTGGCGCCGGGGGCGCGCCCGACCGGGGCCTGATCCCAAAAATCCTGGCAATTCATATCAAACTCCTCAATGGCTTCCAGCTTCCCAAGGCGGCCGTACCGGGACGCCCGCTCCTTTCAAGGCTCAACTTCTCCAACAGCAGGGCGCGGGCCCGGTGCAGCCGGCTTCGAACCGTGCCGATGGGGCACCCCAACGTCACGGCCGCATCGGCGTAATCCAATTCCTCTAAGTCGCACAAAACCACCACTTCGCGATACCGCCGCGGTAGCGCCAGCACGGCCCTCCGGAGCGTTTCGAGGGTCTCCTTGCGGGTCAGATCCACCAGCGGATTGTCGCCCGCCGCCAATTCCATGCGCGGGACTTCCTCTCCCGAGGAATCCAGCGGCACGTCGGAACGGCCCCTCTCCAGTTGCCGGAGGACCAGTTTTCGTGCGATTCCGAACAAATACGCAGAGAGCGACCCGCGTTCCGGGTCGAACCCGCAATCCTCGCGGATGAGCGCCAGAAAGACTTCCTGGGTGACATCCTCGGCGGCCTGCGCCGATCCGCTCATGTGCATGGCAAAGCGATAGATGGCGCCCTGCCGGCGCCGGTACAGGCTGACAAAAGCCTGTTCATCGCCGTGGCGCATGCGCATCAACAGCTCGTCGTCCGTTTCGGGCGAGGGGGTCGTCATCGGCTCTTTAATAATAATTGCTCCAGCGGATGCGCAAGGTTCCACGAATCGAATACTATAGGATCTGGTCAGCCGTGCAAATCCAGCCCACCCAATGGTAAACCTTTTGGAACTTCACGGCTCCCGAGGGGTTCAGTTATGATTGCCAAGTCCGCTAGGATCGATCCCGCATGTCGCCCGGCAAAGAATTGGAAGAGATAGGAGTTCTCCGCGAACGGCTCGCCGAACTGGAAGCCCAACTGTTTCGCTACAAACAGGCCAGCGAGGCCCGTTTTTCGATCCTGGCGGATGCCGCCCCGGTGATGATCTGGATGTCCGGAGCGGATTCTCTGTGTACCTATTTCAACCGCGCCTGGCTGGATTTTCGCGGCCGGCGGGCCTCGGAGGAACTGGGCCACGGATGGTGGGAAGGGGCCCATCCCGAGGACCGCAACCAGATGGTGGAGCACTACTTGAAGAACTTCACCGCGCGCCTGGCCTTTCGGATGGAGTACCGCCTGCAGCGCGCCGACGGGAACTACAACTGGGTGCAGCAGGTGGGGGCCCCACGGCACGACGAAACGGGCCTGTTTTGCGGTTTTGTGGGTACCGCCGTGGACATCAACGACCGCAAGCGGCAGGTATTCACCCCCGACGAGGAAGCCGTGCGGCTGGTGTTCGCGCTGACCGAGCGGGAGCGCGAGGTGCTGGTGCTGATCGCCAGCGGCAGTTCCACCAAGGAAGCCGCCGTGCAATTGGGCATCAGTTACAAGACCGCCGACTCGCACCGCAGCCGGATCCTGGAAAAGCTGGGGATTCACGAAACCGCTACCATGGTCCGCTACGCCATCCGCGCCGGCCTGATCGAGCCGTAGAGAGCGTTTGAGCACGCGATTCTTGTGTGCCGTTA
>JASHSS010000459.1 GCA_030038565.1 Bryobacteraceae bacterium | reverse complement strand
CATGTTCGAGTTGCCGGATGGCCTCCGGGAGGCGGTCGAACCAGAGTGGCTTATCAGGCATAGGCGGCCTCGAAATCGCCGTTCCTTGTAAATGATAGAATCGGCCTCTTATTTACAAGACCGGGTCCAAACGCGATTATGCGCGATCACGCAAGACGGTGCAAGCACAAACTTTTGGTAAATAAGAGGGCCGTGATGCAACCCGGCGATTACGCACGATAATCACACATATCGTGCTATCATGCCCTGTTGCACGTAAAACCAGTGCCGCGCACCTCACCATCCGCATCAGCCCGGAAACCGTATGCAAGGCCAGGATCCTCGCCGCCCGGCGTGCGACCTCGATCAGCCGCCTGGTGGCCGGACAACTGGAAGACCTGGTCGCCGCCGAAGACGCCTACGAACGCGCCGAGCGCTCCGCTCTGGCCCTGCTCGACCAGGGTTTTTCTTTGGGTTGGCGGATGACGGCCAGCCGGGATGAATTGCATGAACGCTAAAACGTTTGTCGACACGAACGTCCTCTTCTATGCCCACGATGTCGAGGCGGCGGAGAAGCGGGCCATCGCGAGCGGCCTTCTCCGCCAGCTGTGGACGGATCGCACCGGCACCCTCAGCCTGCAGGTGGCCCAGGAGCTTACGTGAATGTGACCCCCAAGATCTCGCGACCGCTGTCCAAGCCTTCGGCCCGCGCGGTGGTCGAGAGCTATTCCGTATGGTGTGTCGACACCACACCGGCCGAGATCTCCGCGGTGTTCCGTATCGAGGACGAGGCGGGCATTGGCTTTTGGGACGCTCTCATTCTGGCGGCCGCGCGCAAGGCCGGCGCTGCGCGGCTACCGACCGAGGATCTGAATGCTGGCCAGGTGATCGCCGGCGTGAGGATCGAAAACCCATTCTCCGTATGAATCAGCTTGCGGTAATGCCTCCTTCCGGCGTCGGCGCCGCTCACGACGGCTCCCAGGATGCCAGACTCGTCGAACTCTGGCTTTCGCTCAAGACCAGCCCGCACACCCGCCGCGCCTATGCCGCCGAGGCGGCCCGCTTCCTGGCGTTCGTAAAAAGGCCGCTTTCCTGGATCACCCTGATCGACCTGCAGGCATGGGCCCAGCAATTGGAGCAGGGAAGCCTCAAGCCGGCCAGCCAGAACCGCGCGATCACCGCGCTGAAGAGCCTCTTTTCCTTCGCCCAGGAGACCGGCTATCTGCCGTTAAACGTCGGCGCGGCCGTGAAACTCCGGCCCAACCGCGATACCCTGGCGCAACGCATCCTCGAAGAAAGCCAGGTCGCGCGGTTGATCGAGGCCGCTTCCGAAGGTCGCAACCGGGTTCTCCTGAAGTTGCTTTACGTCTCCGGCGTTCGCGTTAGCGAGATCTGCCGCCTGAAGTGGTGCGACGCCTTGGCGCGCCAGGAAGGCGGCCAACTCACGGTCTTTGGAAAAGGCGGCAAGACCCGCAGCGTTCTGCTCAAGCCCAAGGTCTGGCAACAACTCCACGCGCTTCAGGGAGAGGCCAAGGCAGTCGATGCCGTTTTCCGCAGCCGGAGGGGCGGGGGCGCGCTCGACGTCTCCCAGGTCCGCCGCATCGTCTACGCTGCGGCGAAGAAGGCCGGCCTGGAACAGAAAATCTCGCCCCACTGGATGCGCCACGCCCATGCCAGTCATGCACTCGACCGCCGCGCTCCGATTCACCTGGTGCAGGCCACTCTGGGCCACGCTTCGGTTTCGACTACCGGTCGATACTTGCACGCCCGGCCGACCGACAGCTCGAGCTTTTACCTGCCGGATTGAAGCGCCGTAGCCCGGGTTCCCTTGGACTTGCGTCTACTGGAGCGGTTACGCGGAACGGGTCAACAGTCACTGTCGCAACCGCCTGGTTCAGTTCGGGAGCAGAAGCTACGGTGATCAGGTCCGTCAGAGGGATGCGAAGTGCCTGAAGGAAGGTTAGGTGGAGCTTTTATGACGGCCGCGAACCTGCCAGCGACCGTTCGGACGCGGGTGGGTGGATAGCGGTGTGCATGGAACTGGGTTTAGAACCCGCCGGCCTACCTGCTCCACGTCGCCGTCACGGCTGTGCGGAACTCGCGGCAGGTGACGTCTCCGCCGCCAGCAAGCGGGCCTGCTCGGCGACTGCGTCGCAGACGGTTTCCATCTGCCGGCGGTCCATCTCAGGGTACAGCGGAAGAGAGAGCACCTGCCGCGCTACCGTCTCGGCAACCGGAAAGTGGCCTTCCTGATAACGAGGATCTCGGTACGCCTGTTGCAAGTGTACGGGGATCGGATAATGAATGCCGACCTGCACGCCGGCGGCGTTCAAATTTTGCGCCACCGCGTCGCGATGGGGCATACGAATCGCGTAGACATGGTAAACGTGCATGGCATACGGCATCTGCTGGGGTGTCACGCAGCATTCCTTAAGGCGGTCCGTATAATATGCCGCAATCGCCCGCCGCCCTGCCGTCCAGCGCTCCAAGTGGCGCAATTTCACCCGCAGAACCGCGCCTTGCATGCCTTCCATGCGGTAGTTGTATCCGGGCAGTTCGTGGGAATACCGGCGGGATTCGCCCCAATTCCGTAACTTGCGAATGGTATTTGCAAATTCCGGGTTGCCGGTCACCACCGCGCCACCCTCGCCATACGCGCCCAGGTTCTTGCCGGGATAGAAACTGAAACAGGCCATGTCGGCCAGCGACCCTACGCGGCGGCCGTTGTATTCGGCTCCGTGGGCTTGGGCGGCATCTTCGATCACCAGCAGACCGTGCCGGCGGGCAATTTCCAAAATCGGGTCCATGTCGGCCGGCTGTCCGTACAAGTGTACCGGCAGAATCGCCTTGGTCCGCGGAGTGATGGCGGTCTCCACCAGGCCCGGGTCCAGCGTGTACGAAACCGGGTCGATATCCACCAACACGGGAACCGCGCCGGCATAATGAATCGCCGCTATGGTGGCCACGAAAGTGAACGGCGTGGTGATGACTTCATCGCCCCGTCCGATACCCGCGGCCAGCAGTGCCAGGTGCAGTGCGCTGGTCCCCGAGTTCACTCCAATTGCCTGGCCGCCGCCCGAGTAAGAGGCAAACTCCTCTTCGAAGGCTGCCACTTCCTTGCCCAAAACGAACTGGCTGCTCTCCAGAACGGCCGCTATGGCGGCATCGATCTCCGCCTTGATGCTGTGATACTGCGCTTTCAAGTCCAGATAGGGAATCACGACGCTCCTCCAGGATCGCCGGAGGTTATGCTAGCACAACCTCCGCCGGCGAGTCCGCGCGTCGAGAGTGGCGAAAAGGTGGTCATTACGCGCCATGCAAAGCCCGTGACCCAAATCACTCCAGCACCTCCCGAACGCCGGGAAGCCCGCTTCGGCACGATGAAAGACCGCATCAAGCTTCTGCCCGGCTGGGACGACCCCATCCGGTGTCGCGTTGATGATCCCGACTGAGCCCCACAAACTCCCGGCCACGGTGCTCACCGCGGCGTCCACCGGTCCTAATGTTCTAAGCGTGCTTTCCTATTGGCAAGTGCTGCTCAAAAGTATGAAAGGAAATCTGGTTATCGGCGAGCCGGCCGCCCCTCCACAAGGATCCATTCGACCGGATGCTGATTGCGCAGGCGATTGCCGAAGATCTGGACCTGGTGACGACCGACAAAGATATTCCGCGCTACGCTTCGGCACGTCTCCGAGTGGTCTCGTGAGCGCGCAGGTTTCCGGGGCCCGGCAAGCCCGGCCGTTTCCAGGCTAAAATCAAATTTCTGCTTACTCAACAATCGACCACCAGCCCGGCTCTGCTCCGCCGCTTCGGCTTCTACAGCGCCACCGCCCTGGTGGTGTCCAACATGATCGGCACCGGCATCTTCGCCACCACCGGCTTCATGGCCGGCGACCTGGGAAGCGCCGCCGCGATTCTGGCCGCCTGGACCGTAGGCGCTGCTTTCGCCCTCGCCGGCGCGCTGGCCTACTCCGAACTGGGCGTCAACTTCCCCCGCTCAGGGGGCGAATACGTCTATCTCACCGCCGCCTACGGCCCCACCTGGGGCTTCATGACCGGCTGGGTCTCCTTCTTCGCCGGTTTCTCCGCCCCTATCGCTGCCGCCGCGCTGGCCTTCTCCGACTACCTCGGCCACTTTTACCCGGTCTTTAAACAGAGCAGCGCCATCGTGGCCGGTTCGGGATGGCATTCGCTCCGGCTCGGTTATGGACAGCTCCTGGCCTCCGCGCTCATCGCCGCATTCACCATCCTGAATTGCTTCGGGGTGGCCCGCGTGGCCAAAGTGCAGGTGTTCCTGAGCGCCCTCAAGTTAATCGTGATCGGCGCATTCATCGTTTTTGGATTCGCGCTCGGCGCAGGAAGCTGGAGCCATTTCGCGGAACCCGCCGTGCGCACCTCCACCTCCAGCTTGCCGGTCCAATTCGTGGTCAGTCTGCTCTGGGTCATGGTTGGATATAGCGGCTGGAACGCGGCAACCTATGTGGCCGAAGAGATCGAAGCCCCCGAGCGCACGCTCCCCCGCGCCATCGCCACGGGGGCCTGCATCGTGGCGGTGCTCTATCTCGGACTCAACCTGGTTTTCATCTACTCCACCCCGCTGGAACAGATGAAGGGCGTGCTGGCCATCGGCTCGCTCTCCGCGTCGCGCCTCTTCGGACCCGGAATCGCCGGCCTGTTCTCGGCCCTCATGGCGGCCGCCATCGTGTCCACCGTAAGCGCCATGGTCACCATCGGCCCCCGCGTGTACTATGCCATGGCCCAGAACCGCGCGTTTTTCCCCGCCGCCGCGACTGTCCATCCGCGCTGGCGCACGCCGGTCGCCGCGATCCTCAGCCAGGGCGTGTGCGCCATGCTCATGACCCTCACCCCGTTTCCCGACCTGATGATCTACATCGGCATGAGCCTGACTTTCTTTACCGTCCTCGCGGTGGCATCCGTGTTTCTGTTCCGCAAATCCCGCCCGGATTGGCGCAAGCTGCGGGCCGTCAGCTTCGCCTACCCAATGGTGCCGCTGGCCTACGTCCTGGTGGGAGCCGCCATGATGGTCTATGGCTTCATCGGCCAGCCCGCGGCCTCCTTCGGCGCCTTCGCTACGGTCGCCGCTGGAGCGCTGGTCTACCGGCTGGCGGTCCGCTGATGCACTGGGATGGTAAAATCGTCACGTTCCGATGACACTCTCCGACTACCTCGCTGAATCCGCCGCGGTCCTCGAAGCTGCTCGCGCCGCCATCGGACAGGAGGTCGTGGATCGCGCCGCCGATTCCGTCTGCCAGGCCCTCTCGCAAGGCAAGCCCTTCCTCATCTGCGGCAATGGCGGCTCGGCTGCCGACGCCATGCACATCACCGGCGAGTTGGTGGGCCGCTTCTTGAAAGAGCGCCGGGCTTACCGCGCCATCTGCCTGTCCAGCAATCCTGCCGTGCTTACGGCTTGGGCTAACGACTACAGCTATGACGAGGTCTTCGCCCGCCAGGTGGAGGCGTATGGCGAGCCAGGCGCCGCCATCCTGGGCATCAGCACTTCTGGCAACTCCAAAAATGTGGTCGCCGCCTTCGTCGAGGCGCACCGGATGGGCATGACCGTGATTGCCATGACCGGCGAAGGAGGTGGCGCCATGGCTCCCCTGGCCGATCACCTTCTGGCCGTGCCCTCGCGCAGTACGCCCTTGATCCAGCAGGTGCACCTTTGCCTTTATCACTATCTCTGCGCGACCATCGAATGCCGGATGAGTGCCTGACCGCGGGTTTTCTGGATGCCGAGGCTGTCTGGCGCCGGGCCCGTGGCGATCTCGCCTGGGCCGCCGGCCGCGCAGCGCTTTTTCTCGACCGCGATGGCGTGGTGGTCCAGGAGGTCAACTATCTGCACCGCGTGGAAGATCTGGCGCTCATCCCCGGCGCGGCCGAATTCATCGGCCAGGCCAACCGCCGGGGCATTCCGGTGGTGATGGCCAGCAATCAGGCCGGCATCGCCCGCGGCTACTTCGGGTGGGACGAATTCCACCAGGTGCAAGCCGAGTTGGAGCGCCGCCTGGAGTGCGCCGGCGCCCGCCTGGATCTCACGCTGGCCTGCCCGCACTATCCCGAGCATCCCGACCGCAAACCCAGCCCGGGCATGTTTCGAAAGGCTGCCCAAATGGCCGCTCTCGATGCCGGCCGTTCCTGGGTAATCGGCGACAAGACCAGCGACCTGGAAGCGGCCCGGGCCGCCGGACTTCCGGGTGGTGTCCTGGTGTTGACCGGGCACGGCGCACGCCACCAGGCGCGGGGCCTGACGCTCGGAACGCCTGCCTTCCGCGTGGCCGTCGAGAGTTCTATTGCCGGGGCGCTTTGGCTGCTCGACGAACTGGCGGCCGGCCCGCGGTGCTGAGCGGGGGCCGATGAATACACCGGACGGGGCCCCTTCCGCACCGGTCGAAGTTCTCCTCGTCGCCCGCGAATTAGACCTGGGGGGCAGTGAGCGCCAGTTGGCGGTCACCGCACTGGGCCTCGATCGTACCCTCTTTCAGCCGCACGCGGCTTGCTTTCGCGCGGGAGGGTTTCGCGCCCGCGAACTCGCTCAGGCCGGTGTGCCGGTCGTGGAATTGGGCGTTCGCTCACTGGTTTCACCCTCCGCGTGGAAGGGAGCCCGGCTGCTGGGCCGCTACCTGGAACGCCATCGAATCCGTCTGCTCCACGCCTTCGATGTCCCCTCCGTCCTGTTTGCCGTGCCGGTGGCCCGCTGTTACGGAGTCCCGGTGGTGTTGTCCAGCCAGCGCGCGCATCGCTCCCTCACGCCGGGCTGGACACGCCATCTCCTCCGCCTC
>JASHSS010000458.1 GCA_030038565.1 Bryobacteraceae bacterium | reverse complement strand
ACCCATTTTTGGCCGCAATCCATCTGAGACAAAAGCAATTATGAGCCGCTGAACGAACCCATTCAGGCCTTGAGCCGCGACCCTGGTATCTTCGGCCCATTGGCCCGTGTGAGATCCAGCGGCAACTTGACGGAACGAACCCATTTTCCTCGCAATTAACACATACCAAAGGGGTTTGGGCTGCGCGAAAGGAGCTTTGCCGGCATTGGATCGGCCGCCGACGGTCCCCTCGCCCGGCCTCGTGCGGTGCTACGAGCAATTTGACGGAACGAACCCATTTTCCTCCGTAATCAACACAACGAGCCTGGGCTACGCCTGGCCAGGCGGAAGGCCGGCCCACCGAAGGCCGGAAGCGGACGCCCCTCTGATTCAGCCGACCATAATACCCGGCGGTGGAGCTCCCATCAAAATTCCAGCTGGACGTACCGGACCCACGAGAGGCGGCGACTGTTGCGCGGGGAATGATGGGGTGGAAGCCCTGCTGATAGAGATATACCACACGGTGGTCGAGGGATCGGGCGTGTGATCGGCTAACTGAAAGATAGAGGGAGGGTTGGTTTTTGCGCGGGTTGGCGACTCGCTTCGTAGCGACGGGTGGGCGCCCGCGCTATTCGCCGTGAAGCGCCCGGTGGAGATCGACCGCGGCGGCGCGGCGGGCGGCGAGCCAGCAGGCGGCCAGGGCGATGGCCACCAGCAGGAGCGTGGTGGCGGCCAGGGTCGAGGGGTCGTGGGGCCGGATTTCGAACAGCAGGGACGAAAGCAGGCGGGTGGCGGCCAGGGCGCCGGCCAGACCGGCCAGGGCTCCGGCGGCCACGACGCGGGCGCCGGAAGCGACCACCATCCGGACGATGTCGGTTGGGCGAGCGCCCAAGGCGAGGCGGACGCCGAACTCGTGGGTGCGGTGGGCTACGGTGTAAGCAATCACGCCATAGACTCCGGTGGCGGCCAGGATCAGGCCCAACACGGCGAAGGAATCGAGGAGGGTCATGTAGAAGCGGGGTTCGGCCACCTGTTCGGCGAAAACGTCGTCCAGGGCGGTGATGGTGGGCGGCGGCGATCCGGGGTCGAGTTGGCGGACGGCGGCACGGATGGCGGTGGCAAGCGCGGCGGGGGAGACGGCGGCGCGAGCCACCAGCACGGAGGGATATCCCCACCCGCCCAGCAGCGGGGCGAAGGCTTGGGGACCGGGCGGGCGAGCGGGTCCGAGGATGCGGGCGTCGGCGACGATGCCCACGATCTCGACGTCGCCGATGCGCTTGTCGGTGCATTCGGCCACTTTGCCCAGGGGATTTTGGGAGCCGAACAGGAGGCGCGCGGCGCGCTGGTTGAGGATCAGGGGGAGGGGCTTGCGGCCGGCATCGGCGGGTTCGAAATCGCGGCCGGCCAGGAGGGGGATGCCGGCGGTGCGGAGATAGCCGGGATCGACATCGCGGCCCAGCGTCTCCACCTGAAACAAGGCGCCATCGCGACGGTAGCGGAGGGGATAGCCCCCTTCGCTGACGGTGAGCGGCGCGGCGTTGACGACCCCCACCGACTCCACTCCCGGCAGGAGGCGGATGCGTTGGGCCAGGTCGCGGAGATACTGGGCGCCCCAGGCGCGGTCGTGCCGTTGGGGGGTGTAGACCGTGGGTTCGACTTTGAAGAGGTTGGCGCGGGCGAATCCGAGGTTGACGGTAAGCAGGCGGAGGAGGGTGTTGGTCATGAGGGCGGCGCCGCTCGAGAGGACCATGACCAGAGCGATTTGGGCGGCCACCAGCAGGTTGCGGAAACCCCGGCCGGCCAAAGACCCGGAGGGAAGATGGCCATGCTGCATGGCGCGCTGGAGATCGGATCGCCAGGCCTGGAATGCCGGCGGAAGGCCGAACAGGATTCCGGCGGCGAGCGAGACGGCCAACCCGATGAGCAGGAACTGGCGGTCCACGGCGATCTCTTCGAGGCGGGGGATATCGACGGCGCGGATGGCCGGAGCGAGATGAACCAGGGCATAAGCGAGGGCCATTCCGACGACGCCTCCGATTGCGGTGAGGAGGAGGCTTTCGGTGAGCATTTGGACGGCCAGGCGGGCGCGGGCGGCGCCTACCGCAGCGCGAATGGCCATCTCGCGGCGGCGTCCGGCGCCGCGGGCCAGAAGCAGGTTGGCCAGATTGGCGCAGGCGATCAGGAGCAGGAACAGGGCGGCTCCGGCGAGCATGAGCAAGGTGGTGCGCACTTCACCGGCCAGCCACTGGCGGAGCGGGGCGACCACGGAGGAAAGGGGGCGGTAGGAGTGGATATCGGCGCGAATCCGGCGGGTAACGGCGTCCATGTCGGCTTGGGCCGCTTCGCGAGTGACGCCGGGGCGAAGGCGGCCGATGACCAGGGTGTTGCCATATCCGCCACCAAAGGGGCGATGGCGCGCGGCCAGGGGGAGCCAGATGTCGCGGGGACCAAAGGTGGGAAAACGAACCCCGGGCGGGAGAACGCCGACGACGGTGAACTGGCGGTTATCGAGGCTGACGGTTTGCCCCAATACGGCGGGGCTGGCGGCGAACTGGCGGCGCCAGAATGCGTTATCCAGTAGAGCTACGTTATCGCGGTCCGGCTGATCCTCCTGACGGGTGAACAGGCGGCCGAGAGAGGGTCGGACGCCGAGGAGGGGGAAGAAATCGGCACTGACGAGGGCGACGGGGATTTCGCGGGCGCCGGACGGGTCGCGGAGGACACGGCGGAAGGTGAGGGCCGCGGCGAAGAGATCGAAGCATTCCTGGCGGTCGCGCCATTCGACGTAGAGGGAGTCGAGGGGCTTGAAGGTTTGGCCTTCGGACGCGGCCAGCACGGCCACCAGGCGGTGGGGTTCGGGGAACGGGAGGGGCCGGAAGATGACGGCGCCGGCGACGCTGAAGAGCCCGGTGGTGGCTCCGATGCCGAGAGCCAGGGTGAGCACGGCGGCGGCGGTGAATCCGGGACTGCGGCCGAGGAGGCGGAGGCCGAAGCGAAGGTCCTGGAGGAGCGGGACGGACATCTCTGTATTATGACGAGGCGGGCGGCGGGAGTGTGGGGACGGATGGGGGCGGGGGCCGACTTTTGGGGATCGGGGGGCGTCCTACAATGAGACAAGGCCATGATGCGGATTACCCTGCTGGCGCTGGTGGCGGCCGTGTGTTTCGCCCAGAGCGCCGAAGATATTTTCAACCGGCCGCCGGCCGATGTGGACCAGGCGCTGCGAGCCAGGATCACCGAGTTTTACGGATACCACATCAGCGGGCAGCCGCGGAAAGCCGAAGCCCTGGTGGCGGAGGACACCAAGGACTACTTCTACAACAACAACAAGCCGTCGTACACGCATTGCGAGATCCGGCAGATCAAGTATTCGGACAACTTCACCAAGGCCAAGGCGACGATCCTGTGCGGGATGTACGTGATGGTGCCGGGATTCGCGGACAAACCGCTGGATGTGCCGATTCCCAGCAACTGGAAGATTGAAGACGGGAAGTGGGTGTGGTACGTGGACCAGCAGCAGCGGCGGGCATCCCCGATGGGCCTGGAGATGACGCCTGGACCGCCCGTGCACACCGCCCCGAACGGCGCTCCGAGCGACCCGCCGGAGCACGCTTTACCGAAGATCCCGAGCACGCCCGATTTCCTCTACAACCTGGTGAATGTGGATCCGCGGGATGTGGAAGTGAAACGCGGCGAATCGGCGCGGGTGAACATCACCAACACGTCGCCGGGGACGATGAACCTGCAGGTAACCGGGAAGATCGCGGGGGTTGAGGCGACATTGGACAACCCCAGCCCGAAGGGCAACGAAAAGGCGGTGCTGACGCTGAAAGCAGGGGAGGAAGCGGTATCGGGGACACTGCAACTGGTGGTGATGCCGACCGGGCAGGTGATTCCGATCAAGGTGACGGTGAAGTAGGTGGCGGGCGAGTTTGGCTGAGAGGGCCGGCCCGGCAAGGGGATTTTCGAAGGAGCTTGGCGGCGCTACCAATTGCCGCTCGGGTCCAACCGGGCACCGCGCCTGACGGCGGCGACGACTTCCCGAATGGCCGCGAGTACGACATCGGGCCGATCCAGTTGGACATAGTGGCCGCTCGCGGGCACCAGGATCTGCCGGCTGTTTCTCGAAAGTAACCGCAGGCGCGCCTGCAGTATCCGGTGGTCTTCCTCAAGGCGAGCTTTTTGTTGCTCTGAAAAGCGGGGCATGGGCGCCGTTTGGGTGGCGGTCAGAACGACCAGGGGTTTATCGGCGAACATGAAGTCGTGGCGGGCGGCCGCAATTCGCCGGTAGAAATCCGCCATTCGGTATTCGGCTGCGTTGTCGTCGTCGGAAACCTTGGGATTTCCTTCGGTGGGCGCGGGCCGCGCCGCCATCATGCGGAGACGCAAATCCTTGAAGAAGTCGCGAAGCTGCCGATCGGACATGGCTCCCGGCCGATAAAGTTCGGGTTTCAACCCGGGGGCGATAATACCCATAAGCTGCTGCTCGTCCGCGCCATCAACCAACACGAGTCCGGCGACGTCATCGGGAAATCGAGTGGCAAACCGGCGGGCGTACAATGCCCCCAAGGAATGGCCGACCAAGACGT
>JASHSS010000457.1 GCA_030038565.1 Bryobacteraceae bacterium | reverse complement strand
GGCTCGGGCCGGCCGCGTTACAATTGCTTTACCCCTATGAGACTGACAGCCCTGGTTCTCCTGCTGCCGCTGGCGCTGGCCGGCCAGGAGACTCCCACCGAGCGCGAAGCCGCGCGGGACGTGCTGAAGAAGATGGACGCGCTCGAAAAGTCGCTCGACGTGCCCGGATGGGTGGCGCGGCTTTCGGCGCCGGATGCCAATCGCGATCGTGTGGCGGCGCGGGCCAGGGAATTGATGGACACCGAGTTGCTCGCCATGGCCGACGATATCACGCGGCATCCCGAAATCGGCTTCCAGGAAAAACGGTCGGTGGAGTTGGAAATCAATTACCTGAAGCACCACGGTTTCGAAGTCGCGAGCGGGCAGGCCAACCTGCCGACCGCGTTTGTGGCGCGCTACCTGGGAAAGCGCCAGGCGCCGTCGCTCGGCATCATCGTGGAATACGACGCGCTGCGCGGCACCCAGCGGCCCTTCCATGGAGACCAGCACAGCGCCCAGGGACCCATTGGCCTGGCGGCCGCGGTGGCCCTGGCGGAGTTTCTGGACCGCACCCATACGCCCGGAAGCGTGGTGGTGTTCGGAACGCCGGGCGAGGAGATGATGCCGCCGGTGGCCAAAACGGACATGTTCAAGGCGGGCGTGTTCGAGGGCACGGACGTGATCGTGCGCAGCCACTCGACCATGACCACCTCGCGGCCGGCCCCCGGCTTCGGCACCTGCTGCCTGAACATCGACGGGGTGAAGTACACCTTTTCCGGTGCGCCCACTCACCAGATGACGCCCTGGAATGGGCGCAACGCCCTGGAAGCGGTGATTCACCTGTTCACGAATATCGATGGCGTGCGCAGCACCATGCGGCCGGAAGCGCGTGTCCAGGGGGTGATCGTGGAAGGCGGCGCTGCGCCTAACGTGGTGCCCGACCGGACGGTGGCCGATTTTTATATCCGCTATCCCGACGCGGTCTACCTGGCGCAGGTGCGCGAATTCGTGGATAACGCCGCCCGCGCGGCGGCGCTCTCCACCGGGACCAAGGTGAAGATCGACAACTACGGCAACCTGCGCGACGGGATCTCGGTGGCTACGCTGGACGAGGTGGGTTTCGCGCACATGCGGGCTTTCGGCGCCACGGGCGTGGCTGAGACGCCGGGCAAGCCGCAGGGCTACGAGGAAACCGGCAGCGTCTCGAGCGCCATTCCGGGGATGGGCTTCCAGGCGCAGACCTCGCACTTCTCGAACCACACTTACGAGATGGAGGCCGACGCGCTGACCGACGTGGGCCATCAAGGGTTTGTGGTGGACGCGCAGGCCATGGCGGCCCTGCTGGTGGACTTCGCCACCCACGCGGATTACCGGGTGGCGGTGAAGCGCGAGTTCGACGGAATCCAAGCGCTTTTCGGCGAATACCAGGAAGCGCTTAAAATGGTATACGGGACACCCAAAGTGCCGGAACCGAAGTGACGCTGCCCTGCCCCTCTCCAGGCGCCTTCGGTAACGTCCGGCGTGTGATCCTCGCCTTGTTATAAAATCGGCCATTCCTCAATGAAACCTGAAAGCAAGATTCAAGCGGCCTCACCGGCCCCCAACGCGCGTTCCGGGGCGGGCGCCAACGGCCCCCAGACCCGCGGCTCGCAGGGGCCCGGCCCGGATGCCCGGGGCGAGCTCGCGGCGGCTGCCTCGCGGCGCTATTTTCCCCTGCTGCTGGTTCTGTTTGCGGGCAGCGGGTGTTCGGCGCTGATTTATGAAATCGTGTGGTACCAGTTGCTGCAACTGGTGATCGGATCGAGCGCCATTTCGCTGGGCGTGCTGCTGGCCACCTTCATGGGCGGGCTGTGCCTGGGGAGCCTGATGCTGCAGCGGCTGGAATGGGCCCGCAAACAGCATCCGCTGCGGGTATACGCCAAGGTGGAATTCGGCATCGCGCTGTGCGGCATTCTGGCGTTGTTCGGCATGCCGCTGGTGGATGGCGTGTACACGGCGGCGGTGGGCCACGGAATGCCGGCCATCCTGCTGCGCGCGCTGGTGTGCGCCTGCTGCCTGATGCCGCCGACCTTTCTGATGGGAGCGTCGCTGCCGGCGGCGGCCCGCTGGATTCAGGCCTCGCCGGAGGGGGTTTCCTGGATGGGCTACCTGTACGGCGGAAACACGGTGGGCGCGGTTTTCGGCTGCCTGCTGGCGGGCTTCTACCTGCTGAGGGTGGCGGATATGACCACCGCCACGTTCGTGGCTGCGGCGCTCAACTGCGTCGTCGGGCTGGTGAGCCTGCGGCTCGCGTCAAAGGCCTCGTCGCGCGCGGGTTCGGAAGGTGGCGAGCAGCCCGCCGCCGGCCCCGCGGGGCATTGGCCGGTATACGTGACCATCGGGCTTTCGGGCGCCACCGCGCTGGGCGCCGAGGTGGTGTGGACGCGCCTGTTGGGCCTCATGCTGGGGGCCACGGTCTACACGTTTTCGATTATTCTGGCGGTATTTCTGGTGGGGCTGGGGATCGGCAGCGCCGCCGGATCGGCGCTGGCCCGCACGGTGCGGGCGCGGGTGGCCTTCGGCGTTTGTCAACTGCTGCTGGTGCTGGCGGTGGCCTGGACCGCGCTGATGCTGGCGGACTCGTTGCCCTATTGGCCGGTGAACCCGCTGCTTTCCACGAGTCCCTGGTATACCTTCCAGATCGATATGGCGCGCTGTCTGTGGGCCATTCTGCCGGCGGCCTTGCTGTGGGGCGCCAGTTTTCCGCTGGCCCTGGCG
>JASHSS010000456.1 GCA_030038565.1 Bryobacteraceae bacterium | reverse complement strand
CCGCCCCCTCCGCCGCGGCCGTCGCGCACTACTACCCGGCTTCCCGGCGCCAATCGCAGTTGCCCTTCGGTCACGACGGTCTCGCCCGGCTCCAGGCCGGCCTCGACCACCATGTCCTGGTCCACCCGCGCGCCGGTGGTGACGGGCCGCGATTCCACCGTGCGGTCCTGCTTCACTACATAAATGAATGAGCCGTTTTGTCCCGTCTGCACCGCTTCGTTCGGCACTACCACGGCGTTCGGCTGGGTGGTCAGCCGCAGGGTCACGCGCACGAACTGCCCCGGCCACAACTTGTGCGATGCATTCGGAAAGGTGCCCTTCAGCTTGATCGTCCCGGTGGTCACGTCCACGGTGTTATCGACGAAAGTCAGGCTGCCGTTCTCGTCCCCTCCGCTGTCGTCGTCCTGAGGCCGTGAACGAACCGGCAGCGTGCCTTCGGCCATATACCGCTTGATGGCCGGCAATTGCGCCTCGGGCACCGAAAAGGTCACGTAGATGGGCTCGATCTGGTTGATGGTCATCAACTCCACGCTGTTGGCGGTCACTACGTTGCCCTGCTTCACGGTCAGATTGCCGGTGCGCCCGTCTATGGGTGAAAAAATCTCGCAATAGCTGAGCTGCACGGCCGCGGTTTCCACGGCTGCCTGGCTGGATTGGATGGCCGCCTTGCTGCTGTCGATGGTGGCTTTGTCGGCCGCCACCGCCTGCGCCGTGGCCTCCGCATTGGCCCGCAACTGCTCGGACTGGTCCTTGGAAATAATGCCATTCTGGAATAGCTCGGTATACCGCGCGGATTGCGCCTGCGCGTAGCGCGCCTGGGCCTCGTCGCGCGCCAGGTTGGCCTGCGACTGCCCCAGCGTCGCCTGGTCCCGCGCCAGGTTGGCCTTGGCCTGATCCAGCGCGGCCTGCATCGGGCGGGGATCCATATTGAACAGCAGGTCGCCCTTCTTGACGTAGTCCCCTTCCTTGAAGTGCACTTGGGTCAATTGGCCGGTCACCTGGGCCTTGACCGAAATAGTGTCATAGGCCTCCACGTTCCCGATCACCTGGATTTCGACCGGGACGTTCTTCTCGACCGCCCTGGCCACCGTCACCGGGACGTCGCCGCCTCCGCCCCGCCCCCGGCCGCCTTTTCCGCCGCCCGGGCCTCCCGAGGCGCTCGCACCCGTATTGGTGCATCCAGCCAGCCCCAGGGCAAGCGCGCCAACTCCTAGAATCGCAAAATACTTACAGAAGAAGAGCCGGCCGTCACGCCGGTGTTGAACGGATGCTGGCATAAGACGTATCTGGTGCTGAACGATTTCCCTTAATCGTTTGGCCAATTTCGCTAATAATCGTTTGGCGACTTCCCTAATCATAAAGTTACGCCCAGGACCATGCAATGGCCCTAAGGAGGAGCAGATTCTGGAACTTTATCAGATCTTGGGCTTGGGCGGAGGCAATTCGCGGGCGACACAGGTATCGCTGAAGCCCACCCGGTTATGGCTGCCGTCGCAGAACGGCTTGTTGGCGGATTGCCCGCAGCGGCAGAGCGAGATTACCGTCCGCCCGCCCAGTCCAAAAGCCGCGCCTGTGGGATCGCAAATCTCGAATTCCCCCTCCACCCGGAGAGGCCCATTAATCAGAGGAGTGATTTTGAGTGACATTCCATGGATCGTACCACCCTCTCGTTCGAAAATTCTCCTGGCGGTGCTTTGCGCCTTAACGAGTCGCCCTCGCGTCCATTTTCATCCTGCCGGGTGCGGCATGCCCCATGGCGGCTTTTCCCGAAATTACATAAGTCTTACACAGTACAATCCAGTCGCCTGCTAGTTTGAAAAAGATGGTCCCGTCTTTAGAGACACCCGCACCCGCGCAAGCCCACCGCCAGTTCACGGAAGCTAACCAACAGTTCTACGAACAGGGTTGGAACTGGGGCACCGTGGTAGTAATCATCTTCTTGCACCTGGGCGCTATCGCGGCGCTCTTTACGTTCAATTGGCGCGCTTTTGCAGGCGCCGTGTTCCTTTATTGGATGTGCACCGGACTGGGCATCAGCCTCGGTTACCACCGCCTGCACACCCATCGTTCTTATAAGATCGCCTTGCCGTTGGAGTATTTCTTCGCCTTGTGCGGCGCCCTCACCCTGGAAGGCGGGCCGATTTTCTGGGTAGCCACGCACCGCATTCATCATCAGAACTCCGATTTGCCAGGTGATCCCCATTCGCCCCGCGATGGGGCCTGGTGGGCGCATGTCGGCTGGATCCTGGTGGGCGAGTCCAAGCACAACAACACCGCCTTGATGGCCAAGTACGCCCCCGACCTGGCCAGGCACCGCTTCTATGTCTGGTTGAACAACTGGCATTGGGTTCCTTCCGTGATCCTGGCCGGTATTCTGTACCTCATTGGCGGTCTGCCCCTGTTGCTGTGGGGCGGCTTTTTCCGCATCGTTTTTGGCCTGCACGCCACCTGGCTGATCAATTCCGCGACCCACATGTGGGGCGCCCGCCGATTCGATACCCGGGACGATTCGCGCAACAATTTCCTGATCGCCCTGGTCAGTTTCGGCGAGGGCTGGCACAATAACCACCACGCCCATCCCACCTCCGCCCGCCACGGCTTGGCGTGGTGGGAGTTCGACATCTCCTGGCTGACGCTCAAACTGCTGCGCGCGCTCCGCATCGTTACCAAGGTGCAAGTCGCCAAGGTCAAATCGCCCATCCTCGAAAAAGAAGCCGCCTGAGCGGAGCTGGCGGGCCTCCGCGACTCCGTCCCGAACCTGCCCTGAACCGGTTTCTTCTTGGCGCGACTTTGCGTCTTAGCGCCTTGGCGAGAAGTGCCTTCAGACTAGCCCGCCCTGGAAATTCCGCGGCCCTCCTTCGCCCCCTCTTGTCTGTTGTTGCCGTCCTGGCGAGAACCGCCCCTTTTTTCAAACTAGCCCTCCGCCCGGCAACTCCGCAGCCCTCCTTCTCCCCCTTTTGTCCGTTGTTTGCCGTCTTTGCGCATCGGTATACACTGGGAACGGGTGGTGCTATGTCTGTGGCCGGTGTTTCCTATCAAAGCGGCTTTCTCAATGAGTTTGTCACCGAGGCCGTGCCGGGCGCTTTGCCCTGCGGACAAAATGCCCCGCAGCGCGCCCCGCTGGGTCTGTACACCGAGCAGTTCAGCGGCTCGCCTTTCACCGCCCCGCGAGCCGTCAATCGGCGCACCTGGACCTACCGCATCCGCCCCTCGGTCACCCACCAGCCATTCGTAGAGGCGGCCGTGCGCCTGCTGCGCAGTGGGCCGTTCGATGAGGTCCCCACCCCTCCCAATCAACTGCGCTGGAATCCTCTGGCCATCCCCGCCGAACCCACCGATTTCCTGGACGGCCTGATCACTATGGGCGGCAGCGGCGGCCCCGCTTTGCAAACCGGCATCGCCATCCACATCTACGCCGCCAACCGCTCCATGCAGGACCGTTTCTTCTACTGCGCCGATGGCGAACTGCTGGTCGTTCCGCAATTGGGCGGCCTGCGCATCCACACCGAGTTAGGCATTCTCGCGGCCGCGCCCGGTGAAATTGCCGTGCTCCCGCGCGGGCTGAAGTTCCGCGTCGAACTCGACGGCGCCGAAGCCCGCGGCTACGTCTGCGAGAACTACGGCCAACCCTTCCGCCTGCCCGAACTCGGTCCCGTCGGCGCCAATGGCCTGGCCAATCCGCGCGATTTCCTCACCCCCGTGGCCGCCTTCGAGGATCGCGATGGCGATTTCCGCATCTTCGCCAAATTCCTGGGCCGCCTTTGGGAAGCCCGCATCGACCACTCGCCCCTCGACGTGGTCGCCTGGCACGGCAACTACGCGCCGTATAAGTACGATCTGGCGCGCTTCAACTGCATCAACACGGTCAGCTTCGACCACCCGGACCCCTCCATCTTCACGGTGCTCACCGCGCCCACCGCCGTCACCGGCACGGCCAACGTGGATTTCGCCATCTTCCCGCCCCGCTGGATGGTGGCCGAGCATACCTTCCGCCCGCCCTGGTTCCACCGCAACCTGATGAACGAATTCATGGGCCTCGTCTATGGCCAGTACGACGCCAAGGCCGAGGGCTTCCTGCCCGGCGGCGCCAGCCTTCACAACTGCATGTCCGGCCACGGCCCCGATGCCGAATCCTGGGAGCGCGCCGCGCACGCCGAGCTGAAGCCCGTCAAACTGGACAACACCCTGGCCTTCATGTTCGAAACCCAACTGGTAGTGCGCCCCACCCGCTTCGCCCTGGAGACGCGCATTCTCCAGCACGAATACTACGAGTGCTGGCAGGGGTTGAAGAAGCATTTTCCGGCGGGTGAAAAATGACCCCCATCCGGGCATTGCTCGAGCGCCTGATCGATTACGCCGGCCTGTTTCCTCCCTCCGCGCTGGAAATGGCCGCGGCCGTTCGCGAGTACGCCGCCTGCCGCCGCGGTCCGCACGCCTGGATGCTGGGCCGCTTCATCGTGCCGCTGGCGCGCCTCCCGGAACTGCGCCACGCCGCAGCCGCTATCCCCGAGGCTGGCGCCTGGAAATTGAGCGTCCTCGCTCTGCCCGGCGACCCTCTCCCGCCCGAGATCGATTCCGTGGAATTGAAAATCGAGCGCGCCGAAGATATCCGCCGCGCGGGCGCTCCCGGGCCGTTCCGCTATTTCGAAATTCCCATCGCCCACGATCCGCGCGATCTGGTTGCCGCCCTGGCCCAGACCGGCGCGCGCGCCAAGGTTCGCACCGGCGGGCTGGCGCCCGAAGCCATTCCCGCCGTTGCGGACCTGTCCCGCTTTCTCTGCCAATGCGCCGCCGCCCGCGTGCCGTTCAAGGCCACTGCCGGCCTGCACCATCCCATCGCTTCCCCTCCCTTGCACGGTTTCGTCAACCTGTTCCTGGCCGCCGCCCTGGCTTACAAGGGCGGTACCCTTCCGGACCTGGAAGCCACCTTGCGGGAGACGTCTGCCGACGCCTTTCACTGGGATTCGGACGGCGTGAGTTGGCTCCATCACCGCCTCACCGCCGCCGAGATCGGCGACGCCCGCGCGGAATTCGCGATGGCCTTCGGCTCATGCTCTTTCGCCGAGCCAATCGCCGATTTGCAGGCCCTCGGATGGCTCTGAGCATGCGCTCCTGGATCGACTCCGCCAACGATCCCGCGGGCGATTTTCCGCTCCAGAATCTCCCCTATGGCGTGTTCCGCCGTGATCGGCGGGCGGCCCTCGGGGTGGCCATCGGCGATCGCGTCCTGGACCTCCGGGCCTGCGCCCGTATCGGTCTGCTCGAAGGGCTGGCCCCCGCCACCGTCGAAGCCAGCCAGACCGATTCCCTCAATGGCCTGATGGCTCTCGGCCGCGCCTGCTGGCGCCCGCTTCGCGAGCGGCTCACCGGATTGCTCGGCGACCCGGAGCATCGCCCGATGGTGGATCCCCTGCTCGTCGCCATGCCCGATGCTGACATGCTTCCGCCCGCGTTGATCGGCGATTACACCGATTTCTACGCCTCCATTTACCACGCCACTAACGTGGGCCGACTATTCCGGCCGGATAACCCGCTGCTTCCGAACTACAAATGGGTGCCCATCGGCTATCACGGCCGCGCCTCGTCGATCGTGGCGAGCGGCGCCCCCATCCGCCGTCCCTCGGGGCAATCCAAGGATGCCGCCGAAGCCGCCCCGCGGTTCGGCCCCAGCCGCGCCCTCGATTACGAACTGGAGGTGGGCCTTTTCATCGGCCCGGGCAACCGGCTGGGCGAACCCATCCCCATTCATACCGCCGAAGAGCATATCTTCGGCCTGTGCCTGCTCAACGACTGGTCGGCCCGCGATGTGCAGTCCTGGGAGTATCAGCCTCTCGGCCCGTTTCTGGCCAAGAGCTTCGCCACCACCATCTCCCCCTGGGTGGTCACCCTGGAAGCTCTGCGGCCTTTCCGCTCGCCGGCCTTCGTCCGCCCGGAAGGCGATCCCCAGCCGCTCCCTTATCTCACCGACCCCTCAGACCAACAGCGCGGCGGAATCGACGTCACCCTGGAAGTCCGGCTCACTTCGCGCCGGATGCGAGCTGCGGGAACGCCTCCCGTGCGCGTCAGCCGCGGCAATCTGCGGGACCTTTATTGGACACCTGCGCAGCTTGTCGCGCACCACGCCAGCAACGGCTGCAATCTCCGCCCCGGTGACCTGCTGGCCACCGGAACCGTCTCCGGCCCCACGCGCGATGCGGCCGGCTGTCTGCTGGAAATCACCCGCCGCGGCGCCGATCCCCTGGCGCTCCCCGAGGGTGAAGTCCGCCGCTTCCTCGAGGACGGCGACGAAGTGACCATCCGCGGCTGGTCGGAGCGCGAGGGCGCCGTCCGCATCGGCTTCGGCGAGTGCCGTGGGCGGATTGAGGGTTTGGAATAGCGAAAATGCGTGCGCTCGTAATCGCGCTCTGGATTGCTGCCGCCCTGCTCGCCCAGGATCATCCCCCGCCATTCCGGCTGGTTCGCGAGGCGGCGGCTTTGAAAGCCTACCCCGAGGACCAACGCGATTCCGCCCAATTCGCCGCCCAGTTAAGAGCCGTGCACCTCGCCCTGCGCGACTGGATCGAATCGCGCCTGCCCCAAACCGCGGCCTCGATGGGCGATCTGAAGGACCTGGAGGCCGCCCTCAAAGCAGAAGCCGCTGAAGCTTTGGGCGCACCCTCGGACGATTCGGTTCCCGGATACGTCCAGCTGGAATTTCGCCGGCTTCCGGAACTCTACGACACGCTGTTCGTGGTGGCCGGCGCCTCGGTCGACTGCGGCGACGATGAAGCCGTCTACATGTACTATTTCAATGCCCAGGGGCGCACCCGCGTTTTTGAAGACCGGCCTGGAAACAACCTCTGGTACACCAATGCCGCGCTCGAATTATCCGAGCCCGATTCCCAGGGCCAGCGCTTGTTAGTCACCCACTACGTAACCACGCAGTGCGCCTCCACCTGGATGGACACCGCTTATTCTGCGTACCGGCTCAGCGGCCGAAACGATGCCGCCGAGCGCCTGCTTTCCGGCCACCACAGCTTCTGGCTGGGCAACGATGGCCCCGAGTTCGTCCTCAGCCCCGCCGGATTGACCATCGAATTCCTGGACGCCAGCCTGGATGCCGGTATCCATAACCGCACCCAGGTCCATCGGTACAGCTTTTCGGGCGGGGTCCAACGCCTCGACCCGGTAGCCTTCCAGCCGCAGGATTTCGTCGAAGAATGGCTCACCCGGCCGTGGAGCGAGATGCAGTCCCGCTCGGCGCCCGGCACTGCGGAAGAGCACGAGCGCCTGTACTCGGACTCACCGTCCGCGGTCATGTCCGCCGATTACCAGGATGTCCTGCCGTGCGCCGCCGAACCGGACCACTGGCTGATCGGACTGGAATTCGAGCGCATCGGCGAAAAGACCCTGGAGCCGCCCGCGGACGTCTGGTTTCTGGTCCGGGATCTCGGAGACTTCCACTACCGAATGGAGTTCGCCGGCGCGTCCCGGCCGCCGGGCTGCCCGGGTCGCGGTCCGTACGGTCCGCTCAATGCCAGCGACAAGCATCCCTGGCTTTCCGCCGCCGGGCTGAAAGCCCTGAAGTAGGAAGCCGGCGCTCCGGCTGCCTGCCACCCGCGCCCGGCGCTCCTTCAGTTCAGAGCGTCCAGGAACCGGTAATACGATCGCAGAAATACCGTGCCGGGGTCCTGGTCGGGGGCCACGTAGTCGCGAAACAGCGGGTTCCTTCCCCAGCGGCTGCTCAACTCCTGCCAGAAGCTGCTCCACTGGATGATCCGCTCCCCCTTGAGGATACGGTCGTTCACGGCCTTCAGGATAGCGTCGTTCACCTCCGCCGTGCCCACGCCGCGCGTCGCGATCACCTGCGCGTCGTGGGACGCCTCAATCACCGCGTGGATCTGGGTGACGCCGCCGCAATCGCCCAGGATCACCAGGCGCGCGGTCTTCGACACGTAGCTCTGAGTTTTTTCTTCCCAGAAGGCGTGACCGCGGTGCACGATCACCGCCGGTTCCACTCCACGCGCGTGAAGTACGCCGGCGATGATCTGCTGGCGGCGCGGTGCTTCGTCTTCGAGGGCCCGGTTCTGCGGCAGGCGCTCGTCGATCGGTACATTTGCGTAGATCTCGATGCGCCGGCCCTCAGGGCCATGGCCCGTCAAGTGAACATAGGTCCCGCGATCTTCGATTTCCCACGCCGGATCGCGCGCATAGCTTTGACGGAACGATTCGAACGACTTGACGCCGTCCTCGTCATCGTAAAAGAAATGTCGCTCGATGCAATCGTTCTGGCTCCCGTAGAGGAGCGCCGTATCCAGCGTCTCGGAAGACCGGAAAAACGGCCCGTAGGGAGCCGCAATCGCATTCACCGAAAGCTTGGCCGCCAACAGTCCATAGACCGTCGTGCCACGCAGGTCGCCGGCTTCCCGGCAGCGCGCAAATTCCTCCGCAACGATGGAGGCCATCTCCTCCCGCAACCCGGTGTCCGTGGTGGCATCGATAATCTCGGCGAGCCGTACTCCCTCCTTGATCGGGTCTTGGGTCTGATCGACTCCGCGGGCCAGCCGGCTCACCAGTTCGCGCCCCGCCACGGGGAGCAGCGCGCCGAAGCGGTGTGCGGCTGTCGCGCCCGCGGCAAAATCGCGGAGCTCCCAGTTCTTGGTCTGGTCGAGCAAGTTGAGAAGGGAACGCCCCGGGGGCGTTTCGGCCTTCCATTTGGGCAGGAGCAGCCGGTCGAACACGGCGGCAAACACATCCGGGCCGGCTTCCGCCTGGCCGAGCGAAAGCACGGCATACAGATCGCGGGCGCGGAATCCCGCGAGGTCGATGGCCAGAGTCCGCTGCAGGTTTTCCTGGGCCGCGCGGCACAGTAGCAGCGACTCTTTTTCCAGTGCCCGATCCAGGGTGGCCCGATCGGCGGCGGGCGCCGTAGCCCGCATATCCATCACCGTGGCGAAGAACTGTTGCGTATTCTCGGCAATCTTCAGGGCCGCCTCGAAGGAAACTTCCTTGCGCGCGATCCGCCCCGCCAGGATGGCCACGTGACTGCGCCACGGCAGAGCGATCCGGTCTTCTTCGGCCACTTGGGCCAGAAGCGCCAGTTCGGGCGATCCCGATCCCGACAGCAGCTCTCGAAACGCACGCGCGGACTTAGTTGCCCCCGAAGCAATCGCGAGGGCTTCATCGGGCGCGGCCAGCACGAATTGCTCGAACAGGCGGCGCCCGCCGGGGAGCGGAAGGTATTCGTCCGATTCCCGCAAGGCCAGGTCCGGGTTGTGAAGTCCCGCCGCGAGCACCAGCTTTTCCGCCAGCGCAGCGTTATCGGGTTTCCGCGGCGTGCTATCGGCGGGATCTTCGGCGACCGTCCGTGCGAACTCGCACGAATCGTGGAAATTCATTTCCCCAAGCCACGGCCGGTCGATCACCAGGGGCAGGTAGGCCCGCGCCAGATCGGGGTGGCCAGCCAGCGCGGATTCGAATCCGAGCCGTAGCAGCCGGTCTTTCTCGATCTCGTTTTTCGGCCGGGCCGCGCGCTCCAGCATTTTGGCGGCATCGTCCTGGGCCCCCACGGACCGGACGCCGAAGCCAAGCAACAGTAGCAGCAGAATCCGAATCAAGACCGAATTATGCCACACGGCGAAGCAGAGCTTCAGCGCGCAGCCTGCCGGTCGGGATGAGCCAACGGTCCGGCCCGAAGGAGGGCATTACGTCGAGCCTGGCGTCGCGCCGATTTCCGGTTAACTGTCGCCGTCCGGCGCCCGTCTGTAATGCCAGCAGATGCACAGCCTCTGGTACGACTTCAAACATGCGGCGCGCACTCTTTCCCGGAATCCGGGTCTGGCGATGGCGGCGGTGCTGACCCTGGCGCTGGGAATCGGCGCCACATCGGCGATCTTCAGCATGCTCAACGGGGTCCTCTTCCATCCCCTGGCGGGAGTCGAACACCCGGAGAATCTGGTGGAGTTCGTGCGCGTCCAACCCAACTTCCGGTTTACGAACTGGAGCTATCCCGACTACCTGGATTACCGCGACAGAAACCGCACGCTGTCGGGATTGGCGGCGCGTGGCCAGGCTTGGGTCAACTTTTCAAACGGCTTCCCCGAGCGCGTGCCTGGGGAAATGGTCTCCGGCAACTATTTTTCGGTGCTGGGCGCGAGAGCCGCCCGCGGCCGCCTGATCGCGCCGGGCGACGATGGCGCGCCGGGAGCCTCTCCGGTGGTGGTAT
>JASHSS010000455.1 GCA_030038565.1 Bryobacteraceae bacterium | reverse complement strand
TGAAATACCGCAGTTGAGCTTTTTCCGCCACGAGCCGGCCGCCGGGAAGCGTGCGGACATCTCCCAGGCCCTGCACGTCGGAACCCTGCTGAGAAGTCGGCTTGATCGAGGCGACCTCGAATCGGGGCGTGGCCGGAGCGGTGGATTGGGCCCGGGCGGCGGGCGCCGCCAGAGCCGCCGCTCCGGCCACTGCCAGGAGCGCCTTGCCGGCGAAGTTCAGTCTGATTGGGGCTCTCTCCATTGCGCTACTGCGACAGCGTGAAATTCACGTCGATGACGGTTTGCACTTCGACCGGATCGCCGTTCAGCAGCGTGGGCTTGTAGACCCATTGCTTGACCGCGCTCAGGGCGGCCGCCGCCAGCGTGGGGTCGCCCTGCAGGACCTCCAGGTTCTGGACCGTGCCATCCCTGCCAATCACGGCCTTCAGTTGCACCAGGCCCTGAATGCGGGCAGCCTTGGCTTCCGGCGGGTAGATCGGATGCGGCTGGCTGATCAGCATGGTCTGCTGGACGTTGCCGCCGACCTTGATGCGGAAGCCGGGAGCGGTGATCTGCACGCTGGCGCCATCCTCGCCATCCATTCTGATGGCGAAGGTCAGGTGCTCGTCGAATTCGTGAACCGCCTGTTGCAATTGGATCAGCGCATCGTTGTTGAGGGCGTCGCCCTGATGCACCGGAAGGTGCGACAGCAGATCGGCGCGCGCCGCATCGCTGAGGCCGAGCACGGTGATGGATTTCAGGGTCGCAAACGATTTGCCGGAGGAGCCGGCGGCGGCTGTGGGTTTCAGTCGGGCCGCCGCAGCCCCGCCGGCAGCCGGCGCCGAGGGAACCACGGCCGCGTCATCCGCCTGGAAGGTGATGGCCACCTGGCGCGTGGAACCGGCCGCATCGCGGGCGAAGTGCCACTCGAGCACCGATTGGAGCACCGCCTTGCGCAGTTCCTGCGGCCCCGAGATGGCGTGCGCATCGGTGACGTTGCCGGCCGCATCCAGGGTCACCTGCACCGACACGGTGCCCGAGACCCCGTTCTTGCGGGCCGCTTCGGGATACATCACCGGGGGCCGGTGCAGCAGTTCGGCGCCGCCGGTATCCACAGTGACGCCAGAGGCATCGTTAGCCACTTGGGGCGCGGCTGCCAGGGGCAGTGCGCCGGTTACCATCCAGCACGCCGCGGCCAGCATCAGCAGGCTGCCGGCGAACGCGGAAATCAATCTCGTCTTCGACATTCCAACCTCCTTGAAAAGGGAAACCAAGCGTTGTTTCAGATGACGTTTGCGCAGGAACAGGGGGGCCGGGGCGAGGTCGCAGGGCACCTCTCCCAGACGCTCCGCGCCGGCGATGGCCAGCAGGGCGTCCACGTACTCGTCGCGCGCCTCGGTGCGGCGGATGGCTTCGCGGTCCACGGCCTGCTCGCGCGCCAGTTGAATCTCGCCCAGCAGCCACCAGATGGCCGGATGAAACCAGAAGACCGCGCGCACCAGTTCTTCGGCGAGGGCGAACAGCCAGTCGCGCCGGGCCACGTGCAGCAGTTCGTGGCACAGGATGGCCTGTTGCACGCGCGGGCCGAACTCGGGATAGCGCACCGGCAGCAGGACCACCGGGCGGCGCCATCCGAAAGTCACGGGACTTTGGATTTCTGCCGAAAGAAACAGCCGCGCAGGGGTGGGCCACGGCGTAGCCGCTTCGAGCGGCTGGGCGTGCCGGCGGTAGCGGCGCAGTTTCCAGACGCCCAACGCCAGCCATGCCAACCGTCCGGCCGTTCCGGCGGCCAGAAGCAACAGCGCGATCTCGCTCCAGGGCACGGGGCGGGGCGCGGCGGGACCGGGCTGCTCGGAGAGGATGCGCGTGGAGATCTGCACATCCGCGGCCACCATTTCCCGGCGCCAGGGGCGCACCTGCGGAAGCAGCAGGCAGGCCGCCAGAAGAATATGCCAGTAAGCCAGGCGGGCCCGCGGCACACGCAGCCGCAGCACCGCCGGAACCAGGGCCGCCACTCCCACCAGCAGACCGATCTGCAGGCTGTAGAGCAGCAGGTTGTTCCAGATGAGCTGGTAATTCACGATTTCCTCCGCAGCCGCGCGATCTCTTCCAGATCTTCGCGCGTGAGGTTGTGCTCCTCCACCAGGTGCACCAGCAGCGGCTCGGCGGAGCCGTTGAAGACGCGGTTGACGAATTCGCGGACCATGTCGCCGATCACCTGGCGCTGCGGACGCGCCGGGCGGTACAGGTAGGCCCGGTCCGCCTGGGTTTTCTTGAGGTACTTTTTCTGCTCCAGGATGTTCATCATGGTCATGACCGTGGTGTAGGCCACCTTGCGGTGCTCGAGCAGCGCTTCGTAGACGTCGCGAACGGTGACGCCCTTTTCGCGCTGCCACACGATCTTCATGATTTCCAGCTCCTGGCCGGTTAGGGTTGTGCTCGCCCTGCGCATACTAATTAATTAGTACGAATGGAGCCGGATGTCAAGCGGAAAATTGCGTGGGCCGGCCGCGGTTCCCTGTCCGCGGCGCACGCTACCCGGCTGCGGCGCGGCGTAAGCCGTTTGACACCAACTTTTCCGTGCTGTTAGCCTGAATTTTCATGGCATCGGCATCTGCGCTCCACACCACTCCCTTGCATTCCGTCCATCACGCGCTGGGCGCCCGGATGGTGGATTTCGGCGGCTGGGAAATGCCCGTGCAATATTCGGGCATCATCGACGAGCACATGGCGGTGCGGACCGGCGTGGGCCTGTTCGACGTCAGCCATATGGGCGAAATCGAAATCCGCGGCCCGGAGGCCGGCGCCCTGGCCGATTTGGTCACCACCAACCACGCCCGCAAGCTGAAAATCGGGCAGGCGCATTATTCCGGGCTGTTGTACGAACACGGCGGGTTCGTGGACGATATCCTGGTGCACAAAGTGGCCGAGGACCACTATTTCCTGTGCGTCAACGCGGCCAACCAGGAGAAGGATTTCGAGCACATCGGCTCCCACAACCACCTGAACGCCGAAGTGGAATTTTCCAGTCCGCGGTATGCGCAGATCGCCATTCAGGGTCCCCGGGCGCGCGCCACGCTGCAAAAGCTCACCCCGGTGGACCTGGCGGAGATCAAATACTACTGGTTCACCGACGGCGAAGTTTCGGGGACGCCCGCGCGCATCGCCCACACCGGCTACACCGGCGAGGACGGGTTCGAGATCTACGTGCCGCCGGAGGAAGCCCAGCGGCTGTGGCGGGAGGTGACCGAAGCCGGGGGCGAGTTCGGGATCAAGCCCTGTGGGCTGGGGGCGCGCAACACCTTGCGGCTGGAGGCCAAGATGGCGCTCTACGGCCACGAGATCGACGCCACGATTTCGCCGCTCGAAGCCGATCTGGGTTGGATCGTGAAGTTCGACAAGGGCGAATTCGTGGGACGCGAGGCCCTCATCAGGCAGAAAGAGCAGGGCCTCACCCGCAAGCTGGTGGGGTTTGAAATGCGCGGCCGCGGGATTGCCCGCGATGGCTATGAAGTGTACCTGGAGGGCGCCCCGGCGGGATGGGTCACCAGCGGCTCGCCTTCCCCGGCCCTGAACCGCAACATCGGTCTCTGTTACCTGCCCGCGGCGCACGCCCAGGCGGGTAAGACGATTCAGATCATCATCCGCAACCAGCCCGTGGAGGCGGTCACGGTGGAAACCCCTTTTTACAAGAGAGCGAAATAAAACATGGTTCCAGAAAATCTGCGGTACACCAAGGAGCACGAATGGCTCCTGGTAGAAGGCGACACCGGAACGGTAGGCATCACCGATCACGCGCAGGAGGAATTGGGCGATATTGTTTACGTGGATCTGCCGCGCGTGGGGACCGCGTTGGCGCAGGCGAGTCCGCTCGGATCGGTGGAGTCGGTGAAAGCGGTTTCCGAAATTTTCTCGCCGGCCTCGGGCGAAGTCACGGAAGCCAACGCGGCGCTGGCCGATGCGCCGGAGAAGCTGAATGAGGATCCCTACGGCGCGGGCTGGCTGGTGAAGATGAAGCTCAGCGATCCGGCGCAAGCCGGCAGCCTGATGACGGCCGCGGAATACCAAGCCTATGTAGGAGCCGAAAAGTAGTTGCGCTACCTACCGAAGTCCAACTCCGAACGCCGCGCCATGCTGGAGGCCTGCGGCGTGGCTCATGCCGATGAATTGTTCGCCCACCTGCCGGAGGCGGTGCGCCTGGGCCGGCCGCTGGCTCTCGACGCGGGCATCTCGGAATACGAAATCGTCCAGTATTTCCGCGACCGCGCGGCCGAAAACGCCAATGGCTACGCTTCGTTCCTGGGCGCGGGTGTCTACCGGCACTATCGCCCGGTGCTGGTGGATACGGTGGTCTCGCGCGGCGAGTTCCTGACCTCCTACACGCCTTACCAGGCGGAGATTTCGCAGGGCACGCTCACCGCGATCTTCGAATTTCAGACCATGCTCTGCCAGTTGACCGGCATGGACGTGGCCAACGCCTCCATGTACGACGGCTCGACCGCCGTTCCCGAAGCGGCCATGATGGCGGTGCGGGCTACCGGCAAGGGGCGCGTGGTGATTGCCCGCTCGGTGCATCCGGAATACCGCGAAGTGCTGCACACCTACGCGCGCCACCAGGGAATGCCGGTGGCCGAATTCGGTTACGTGCCGGAAGCCGGCACGATCGACCTGGAAGACCTGGACCGCAAGCTGGACCCTCTGACCGCCGCGGTCATTATTCAATCGCCCAATTTCTTCGGCATAGTGGACCAGGTGAAGACGGCCGCTGAAATGGCCCACCGGCGCGGGGCGCTGCTGGTGGTGGTCTTCACCGAAGCCGTGTCCATGGGGATTGTGGAGCCGCCCGTGGATGCCGATATCGTGGCCGGCGAGTTGCAGTCGTTCGCCATTTCGCCGAGTTATGGCGGGCCTTACGCTGGCATCCTGGCGGTGAAGGAGAAGCTCATCCGCCAGATGCCGGGACGGCTGGTGGGCCAGTCCATCGATACTCACGGCAAGCGCGCCTTCTGCCTGACGCTGGCCACGCGCGAGCAGCACATCCGGCGCGAGAAGGCGACGTCGAATATCTGCACCAACCAGGCGCTGATCGCCCTGATGGCCACGGTCTTCATGACCGTCTATGGGAAAGAAGGGCTGCGCGAACTGGCCGCGCAGAATCTGGCCAAGGCGCACTACCTGGTATCCAAGGTGGCGCCGCGCTTCTGCGGCAAGTTCTTCAACGAATTTGTGGCGCGCGTGGATGGTCCGGAAGACGCCAACAAGGCCCTGCTCAAAAAGAAGATCATCGGCGGGGTGCCGCTGGGCCGCTTCTATCCCGAACTGGCCGACGGCATGCTGCTGTGCGCCACCGAAATGAACACACGGGCGGAAATGGACGCGGTGGCGGAGGTGCTGGCATGATCGAAAAAGTCCGCCACCATCTCTCGCAGAACGAGCCGCTGCTGTTCGAGCGCAGCTCGCCCGGCAAGCGCGCGTACCAGCTCCCCGAGCTGGATGTTCCGGCGGTCGATCCGGCCGAAGCGCTGGGGGCGGAAAACGTGCGCGCCGAAATCGCCGGCTTCCCCGAGGTCAGCGAGGTGGAAGCCATCCGCCACTTCACGCGCCTTTCTACCTGGAATTACGCCATCGATCACGGCATGTACCCGCTGGGATCCTGCACCATGAAGTACAACCCGCGGATCAACGAGCTGGTGGCGCGCACCGAAGCGCTGGCCTGGGCGCATCCGTATCAACCGGAGGCTTTGGCGCAGGGATCCATGGAAGTGATGGCGCGCCTGGAAGCGGCCCTTGCCGAGATCACCGGCATGGACGCCGTCACGCTGCAGCCCGCCGCGGGCGCGCACGGCGAGCTTACCGGCATCCTGCTGATTCGCGCGCTGCTCCAGAAGCGCGGCAATCCGCGCCGCAAGATCCTGATTCCGGATTCCGCCCACGGCACCAATCCGGCCACCGCCGCGATTGCCGGCTACGCCGTGGAGAACATCAAATCCAGCGAAAGCGGCGTGCTCGACGTGGCCGCGCTGGAGCAACTGGTAACCGACGACGTGGCCGCCCTCATGGTGACCAATCCCAATACCCTCGGGGTGTTCGAGGAGAACATCATCCACGCGGCCGAAATCCTGCATGCCAAGGGCGCCATGCTTTACATGGATGGCGCCAATATGAACGCGCTGGTGGGCATCGCGCGGCCGGGCGATTTCGGCGTGGATGTGATGCACCTGAATCTGCACAAGACGTTCTCCACTCCGCATGGCGGCGGCGGTCCGGGCGCCGGGCCGGTAGCCGTGAAAGCGCCGTTCGAGCCGTTTCTGCCCGCGCCGCGGCTGAAGCGCTCGGGCAAGCGCTGGACGTACGATTACAAGCGCAAGCATTCCATCGGCCGGGTGAAGGCCTTCTACGGCAATTTCGGAGTGCTGGTGCGGGCGCTGGCCTACATCCTGGCGCACGGCGGCGCGGGGCTGCGCAACGCCACGGTGGATGCGGTGCTCAACGCGGTTTATATCCGCAAGAAGCTGGAGCCTTATTACGATCTACCCTACCCGTCGCCCAACATGCACGAAGTGGTCTTCAGCGACGAGCGCCAGGCGCGCCATGGCGTCCGCACGGGCGACCTCGCCAAGCGCCTGATCGATTATGGCTTCCATCCCTACACGGTGAGTTTTCCGCTGATCGTGCACGGCGCGCTGATGATCGAGCCGACCGAGACCGAGGGCAAAATGGAAATCGATCAGTTCGTAGACGCCATGATTTCGATCGCCCGGGAAGCCGAGGCCGATCCGCAGCTTGTGAAGAGCGCTCCGCACGGGACGCGCACCAGCCGCGTGGACGAAGTGGCCGCCGCGCGCAAGCCGGTGCTGCGATGGAAACCCGCGTAGGGCGAGGCTCGCTGCTTCTGGTGCTGGCCCTGGTGCTGGCCCTGCGGGTTCCTTTTCTCAACCAGGCGGTCCAGGGCGACGACGATATTTACCTGACGGTCGCGGCGCACGCCCTGGTCGAGCCGCTCCACCCTACCCATACGACCTACGTGTTTCGCGGCGTGGAAGTGGATTTGCGCGGGCAGCCGCATCCGCCGCTGGATGGCTGGGTGCTGGCCGGCCTGATCGCCATCTTCGGAGACGTGAAAGAAGTTCCGTTCCACGCTGTGTATATGGTTTTTTCGCTGATTGCCGCCGCGGCCATGTGGCGGCTGGCGCAGCGTTTCTCCCCGCACCCGCTGTGGGCCGCGCTGTTGTTCGTGGCGGTGCCGGCGTTCGTGGTGAACGGCAATTCCTTCGAAACCGATCTACCGTTTCTGGCTTTCTGGATGGCCGCCGTGGCGCTGTTTGTGGACGAGCATCCGCTATGGGCCGTGGCGCCGATGGTGCTGGCGGCCATGACCTCCTACCAGACGATCTTTCTGATTCCGATCCTGGCGGTGTACTGCTGGCTGTTCCACCGCCGCGACCCCATCCGCTGGGCCGCGATCTTCACGCCCGCGGTGGTGGTCGCCGGATGGCAGCTTTTCGAGCGTCTCTCGACCGGAGCGCTGCCGGCCGAAGTGCTGGGGGGATATCTGGCCGAGTACCGGGGCTTCGGGACTATCTTAGCCAACGCCACCATGCTGTTTATCCATTGCTGGTGGATCGTGTTTCCGCTGCTGGTTCCCGTCGCCATGGTGCTCGCGTGGCGGGGTGGCATATGGGGCTGCCGTGCGCGCGATGTGCTCTTCCTGGCCGCGTGGATCGCGATCTTCTTCGGCTGCGGAGCCGCGGTGTTTCCAGCCGGCGCGGCGCGCTACCTGCTGCCCATGGCGGCTCCGGTGGTCCTACTGGCCTCGCGCCTGCCGCCGCGCTGGCTGGCTATCGGCTTCGGCGCGCAGTTGGCGCTGGCGATCGGCCTGGCGACGGTGAACTACCAGCACTGGGATGGCGTGCGCCGCTTCGCCCAGCGGGTTCACGAAGTCGCCGGGGATGCCCGCGTGTGGGTGAACGGCGAGCACGGCCTGCGCTTCTATTGCGAGCGCGATGGGGATCTGCCGCTGACCCGGACCGAAGCCGTGCGCCCAGGCGACATCCTGGTGACCAGCGAATTGTCGCGCTCGTTTGAAGTGATGGCGCCCACCGTGCCGCTGCTTCAGGCGGACATCCGTCCGGCGATTCCGTTGCGTTTGATCGGCCTGGAATCGCACTCCGGTTATTCCACGGTGCAAAAAGGCTTCTGGCCGTTCGGCATTTCCACCGGCGCCATCGACCGCCTGACCGCGGTGAAAGTGGTGGTGCGGCAGCCCACCCTGAGCTACCTGCCGATGAACGCGCCCGAGGCCAACGAGCAGATTGCGAGCGGCATTTACGACCTGGAGGATCACCGTTTCCGCTGGATGGCGCGGACGGCGGTGGTGGTGCTGAAGAGTCCGGCGAGCCCCCTGCCGCTGCGCGTGGAGTTCAGCATCCCCGGCAACGCCACCGCGCGCCGCGTCACCTTGCGGATGGACGGCCGCGAGGTGGCTTCCGAAACCTATCCCGCGCCCGGGGGATACACGCTCGCCACGGCGCCGCTCCAGCCCGGAGGCGCATCGGCCACCTTACAAATCGAGGTAGACCGCGCCTTCTCCGTCCCCGGCGACCGGCGGGAATTGGGAATCGTGCTGACGGGGGTGGGATTCCGGTAAGAGGTGGGATCGGGGGACCAGCCGGACCTCCGGCTCCTCCCGGTGAGCTATCCTGAACGAAGGAGAGAACGAAAACCAATGGGGTGCGGCAGCGGCGGTTTCAACCAGATTGCAAACGCGATTCGTCCCGGCGCGCGCAAGGTGATGTGCGTGAAGTTCGGCCGCGAGATGGAAGGCCTCGACGAAGTTCCCTTCGAAGGCCATCCGCTCGGCCAGAAGATCTACGACAACGTCTCCAAGGAAGCCTGGAAAATGTGGATGGAGCACATGAAGATGCTCATGAACGAATACCGCCTCAACCTGGGCACCCGCGAGGCGCAGGACTTCCTGATCCAGCAGATGGACAATTATTTCTTCGGGGAAGGCGCCGCCCTGCCGCCGGACTTCGTTCCGCCCAAGACCAAGGGGTAAGGCGCGGGCGGATCTTCGATTATTCGCGGCGCAATGCCGCCATCGGGTCGATGCGGGTGGCGCGGTGGGCCGGCAGCCAGGTGGCTACCAGCGCCACCACCAGCACGAACAACGCCGCCAGGAAGAACGTAGCGGGGTCCGCCGACTGCACCTGGATGAGCATGCCGCGAATGGCGTGGGCGCCCGCCAGGGCCGCGCCGATGCCGAGGGCCAGCCCCGCCAGCGCCAGCCGCATTCCCTGCCGCAACACGATCCCCAGGACGTCGGCGGTGCGGGCTCCCATGGCGAGGCGGATGCCGATCTCCTGGGTCCGCTGGCTCACCATGTAAGACATTACGCTGTAAATGCCGATTGCCGCCAGCACCATGCACATCAGGCCGAGGGTGCTCATGAGGGTGGCGGCCACGTTCAGCCCCAGCAGCGAGACCTGGGTATACTCGGCCAGCGGCACGGCATGGAACGCCGAGGCGCCCGGATCCACCCGCGCCACCACGCGGCGCAGCATGCCAATCGCCTGCACCGGCTCGCCCGCGGTTCTGAGGAACAGATAGACTTCGCGGCTGCCCGAATAGAACTCCAGGAACGGGGTGTAGAAGAAGGGCCGGGAAGTTTCCGACGGAGTGAAGTATTTGTTGTCGCGGACCAGGCCCACGACCCGAACCGGCACGCCGTCGATCTGCACACCGCGGCCCACCGGACTCTCGCCGCGGAAGTAGCGTTGCGCGAACGACTGGTTCACGATGGTCACCGGCGGCGCCTTGCCGGCGTCAGCCGCGGTGAAATCGCGGCCATCGAGAATCGGGATCCGCAGCGTGGAAAAATATCCGGGGGACACGAGCGAATTGTTGACGTTCATGGATTCGTTCGTGGCGGGAGTGTATCCATCCACGTGAACCTTGCTATAGGGTCCGGCGGTGACGCTGAGGGGGGTGAAATCCGAGTAGCTCACGGCTTCGACGCCGGGCTGCGCCTCCAGTTCCCGCCCGAGCCGGAGCATCAGCTGCTGTATTTGGACGCCCGAATAGCCGGTGCTTTCGATGAAGAAGCGGGCGAACAGGACATGCTGCGTATCGAAACCGGGGTGGATGGCGCGGGCATTCCGGAAACTGCGCAGGAACAGCCCCGCGCCGATGAGCGCCGTGGCGGCCAGGGCTACTTCGGCAATCACCAGCGCGTTGCGCGTGCGGCGCGCGGCGGAGGCCGGGGTCGAGCGCCGTCCGCCCTCTTTGAGGACTTCGTTGAGGTTCGGGTTGAAGCACACCAGCACCGGAGCCAGTCCGGAAAACAGGGCGCCGGCGAGGCACACCAGGAGGGTGAATCCGAAAACGCGGAGATTCAGTTGGGGATCTCTGGCCAGGGGCAGCCCGACGCTGGGCACGAGCGAGATGAGCGATCCCGACATCCACAGCAGCAGCACGAAGCTGGCAACCGCCGCGGCCCCCGCCAGCACCAGGGACTCCACGGTCAACTGGCGCGCCACCCGCCAGCGCGAGGCCCCCAGCGCGATGCGGATGCCGAATTCCCGGTGCCGCGCCACCGAGCGCGCCAGCAACAGGTTGCCCACGTTGGCGCACACGATCAGGAGCAGCAGCACCGCCACGGCCATCAGGATGCGCAAGGGGGAAAGGAGCAGCTCGCCCACCCCGCCGCGCGCCAGCCAGGGCGGGGACAAGGTGGCCGTTACGCCGTGGTTGGTCTTGGGATACATAGCTGCCAGGGTGGCGGTGAGCGCCTCCACTTCGGCCTGGGCCCGCTGGATCGAGACGCCCGGCTTCGGGCGCACCACGATGCTGTTGAACTCACGGTCGCCGCGCTCGGTGAATTCGCTCTTGTCCATCAGGCTGAGTTCGGCCCCCATGGACGCGGGGACCCAGATATCCATCACCAGGCCGGGGACCGTGCCGCGGAAACTTGCGGGAGCCACGCCCAGCACGGTAATCCGGCGCCGGTTCAAACGGATGGTTTTCCCGGCGATGCGCCGGTCGGAGTGGAAGTATCCGCGCCACAGGCGAGCGCTGATGACGGCCACAGGATACGCACCCGGTGTATCGGCGGTGCGCGATCCCACCAACATGCTGCCCAACAACGGCCGGATGCCCAGGGCTTCGAAATAGCCGCCGGACACCAGTTCTCCCCACACCAGGCGCGCATTATCCAGATCGCCGAGCGCGAAAGAGGCCTCGCGGTTCAAGGCCAGCCCCGAGACCAGTTTCAGATGATCGCGGAAATCCAGGTAATCCTGCCAGGAAAGCGACGTGCCGCCGTTAGGCGCGGTGGGAGTCTGCATCTCCAGGACCGCCAGTTCGCCGCTATTGCGGGCGCCCGGATAGGGGCGTAACAGCAGGGAATCGATCCACGTGAAGACCGTGGCCATGGAGGCTATCCCCAGGGCCAGAGTGAGCGCCGCGACCAGCGCAAATCCGGGGCTTCCGGTGAACAGCCGGAGGGCGAATCGCAGGTCCTGCCAAATCGTGCGCATAACCGCAGTCCATCCATGCAATTCGCGTGCGGACCCTAAACCATTCATTTCATGCTTCCAAGGGCGGAGCGCAGTGTCCGAATTTGGAATCCTGAAATCCGAAAAGCGAACAGCCCTGTTTACGACCGTAGCACCCGGCGCGCTTCGGCAACAGGGTGGAAGGACTTACACCCTGCGGCCCACCAACAGGGTGATGTCGTCCGCCTGCGGCGCGCCGGCGGTGAATTCGGCCAGCGCTTTCATCACCGCATCGACAATCGCCTTGGCGGGTTCGGTGCGATGCGCCTTCAGCGTGTCGATGAGGCGCTGCTCGCCGAATTCGTCGTAGTTGAGATTGGTGGCTTCCGTCACGCCATCGCTATAGAGCACCAGCATGTCGCCGCGATCGAGACTGGTGAACATCTGGCTGTACGGCGCTACCGGCAGAATGCCCAGCACCGGACCGCCGCCTTCCAGCATCAGCGCTTCGCCCGAGGAGCGCACCACGATGGGCGGATTGTGACCCGCGTTGGCGTAGGCCACCTGGCCCGTGGCCGGGTCCAGGACGGAGAAGAAGAAAGTGATAAACCGGTTGCTGGGACATTTGGCGCAAGTGGCCTTGTTGAGGCGGGTCATGAAGGCCGCCAAATCCTTGGGATCTTCGGCCAGCACCTGCACGCGCGCGTGCAGTCCCATGGCCATCAGCGATGCCGGCATGCCTTTGCCGGAGACATCGCCCAGCGTGAGGCCCACGCGCCCGTCGGAGTAAGGGAAGTAATCGTAGTAGTCGCCTCCCACCGTGCGGCAGGGCACGTTGAAGCCCGCCAGGTCGGCGCCGGCCACCTGGGGCGCGTGCTCGGGCAGCATGTAGCGCTGGATCTGCGCGGCCTGCGTGAGGTCGAACTGCATGATGCGTTCAGCCGCTTCGATCTCCGCCAGGCGCGCATTCTCAAGCCGAATCGCGGCCACATTGGCCAGCACGGTGAGCAGGTTGAGATCGTCCTTGGTGAACTCGCGCAGAACGAAGGGCGAATCCAGATAGATCAGGCCGATGATCCGGTCCTTGGTTTGCAGCGGGGCGGCCATCATGGTGTGGACCCTCTGCTCGACAATGCTCATGCGGCCTTTGAAGGCATCATCGAGTTGAGCATCGCGCACCAGAATGGAAGATTTTTCCTTGATCACCCGATCGCGCACGGCGGTGGAGATGCGGAAGCCTTCGCCTTTGTGGGCCTTCGGAATCAGCTTATCGCCGTCCAGCGTGAGCAGCACGCCGCGCTGCGCGTTGACCGCCTGAATGCCCAGGTCGAGGATCACGGGGAACAGATCGTCGAGCGGCCGATTGGCGGCGAGTTCCTGGCCGGCGCGGATGAGCGCCTGCATGGGCGCGGAGGTTTTGGCGGCGCCCCCGCGGTCCAGGACCATGGTCTGATTGGTAAGCGCGCCCTCCAGGCTGGTGACGACGGTGGACGTGCTGGGCGAATTGCTGTCGCCCTCGAAGACCACCACATTTTGCAGCGGATTCTCGCCTTCGGGCGAGAAAACGATTGCCAGGTGCCCGGCGGTAATCCGGTCGCCGGGCCGCAGAATCAATTGCGCCTTGAGGGGGATGTTATTGACGAACGTGCCGTTCTTGCTGCCCAGATCCTGGACAATCCAATCGTCGCCATGCAATTCGAAGGCGAAGTGCTGGCGCGAAAGGCCGGCGTCCTCCGGGAAGCACAAATCGGCGGAACTGGCGCGGCCCACCGAGAGACGTTCGCCGGTGAGGGGCAGATTTTTAGTTTGGCCGTCCGGTCCGTGGATCAATAATTCGCGCGGCATTCACACACATTATAGCCGCCGAGGCCGGCGACGGACTCGAAAACGCGAAGCGGTGGGACCGGAGAAAAAGCGGAAGCAGGTGGCCCGGGCTGGGCCCTCGACTCGCTACGCGGCGGCGATAGCGGCCCTTGCCGGAACTCCAAGATACCTGTAGTTCCCGAAGCCGAGCACCAGGTAGCCAATACCGCCCAGCAGGAATAGCAGTACCACACCGAAAACCGCGCTTTGGCCAAAAGCCTTGGCCAGATCGATGGCGATCATGACCGCCACCACGATATTGACGAACGGAATCAGGCACAGGAGGATCCACCAACTGGGCCGGCCGACGATCTTCAAGACGATGTAGAGGTTGTAGATCGGGATCAGGACCGCCCATCCAGGCTGCCCGGCTTTGGTAAAGACCTTCCACATCCCGATAATGAACAGCAGCATGATCGCCGCGAACACGAGGAACATGGCACCGCCCAAGGCCAGAAGTCCTCCCGTTACGGCTGCATTCGAATCGCTTTGCAGGAGCAAAGCCGGGATAATCGTCATCGGTGGTTCTCCTTCGGTGTCAGGATACTGGAGGGTTACGATCCTGCTCCGAAGCAGTATGCGCCCAATGGGGCGCTGGCGCAAGCCTTATTTCGCGATTTGCGCAGCCGATTCCAGGGGTTACCCCCGGATTTGCGCGCCGGCCGCGGAACGGTTAGAGTCGAAGGTAGTCCATGGCCTCGCCTCTCGCAGACTCCGCCTTCCTGCCGGTTCGCGGAACCGCATCCACGGCCGGTGAAAGTCACCGGCGGGGCCAGTTGGAGGAGGAGGTGGTCGCCCTCTTCGACCAGTTCCGCAATCCCTTGCTGCGCTACCTAGCCGGCTTCGGCCTGCCGCTGGCTGACCGCGAGGAGATTCTGCAGGAGGTTTTCCTTTCGCTGTTTCAGCACCTGGCGCGTGGGAAATCGCGCGACAACCTGCGCGGCTGGCTGTTCCGCGTGGCGCACAACCTGGCCCTGAAGCGGCGGTACCGAACCCGCCGGGATATCGAAGCGCGCGCGCCCGCCGGCGCCGAGGACCGGGCCATCGACCCTCGGCCGAGCCCGGAAGACCGGGTGGCCGGCCGTCAGACCCGCGAGCGCCTGCTGGCGGTGGTCAATGCGCTTGCGGAACAGGATCGCCGGTGTCTGTTTTTGCGCGCCGAGGGACTGCGCTACCGCGAGATTGCAGAAATCCTCGACATATCCCTCGGTGCGGTGTCGATTTCCCTGTCGCGGTCTTTGGAGCGCATCGCGCGTTGCGCCCGGCGGTGTAAGTTATGATGTACCAGGATTCCCATCCCTCGCGCCGGCAGTTAATCCTGCACCTGGACGGTGAACTATCGCCGCGGGACGCGGAGTTGGTGCGGGCGCATTTGGATGGGTGCCGGAAATGCCGCGCGCAGGCGCAGGAGTTCCAGGATGCCCTGGCCGATGTGGCCCGCGCGCAGCGGGAATTCGAGGGGCCCATCCCCGCCGCCGGTCCGCGCGCCCTGCTGAAGGCCCGGCTGGCGCAACTTTCGCCCGCCCGTCCGGACGCGCGCTTCAATTGGCTGGCTCCGCCACGCGGGTTTGCCTGGGCCGCCGCGGCGGTGTGCCTGCTGGCCGTGGGCTTGTTTCTTTGGCGCTGGAATCCGGCGCCGGAGGCGGTCGCGGTTGTCTCGGTTCCCAACCCCTTGCTGACTCCCGGGGCGACGATTCTAGCCAGCCGGCCGGCGGTCTGCTCCCAACCCAATCCCAATAATAAGGATGTGCCGGCTGCGTTGCGCCGCAAGGTGTTTCAGGAATACGGCCTGGCGGGGGCCGACCCGCGGGGTTACGAGGTGGATTACCTGGTGACGCCGGCGCTGGGCGGCGCAGACGACATTCACAACCTCTGGCCGCACTCGTACTCGGCCACGGTTTGGAATGCTCGCGTGAAGGACGCCCTGGAAGACCGCCTCCGCGAAATGGTCTGCGACGGAAGCCTGGACCTGGCGGAGGCGCAGCGGGAGATCGCGCAAAACTGGATCGTGGCGTATAAGAAGTATTTCCACACCGAGGAGCCTCTGGCCGAGCACGCTCACCCGGCGTTGGGAAACGATTCGCCGGCGCGGCCTTAAGACCCTTGAGCGCCGCCACCAGCAGCGCTCCCGTGAGCCGGAGGGTTGGTCATTGTCCCGCTTTGGTGAACGCGTTTTTAGCCTGCTTCCCGACGAGTTCCTGGAGGCTCGCAACGCCGAAGAGAGCGCGCAGTTGGGCGGATGGAAATTCGCGGTGCTCCCACGCGCCGCCGCGCTCCCGAAACACATACACGACCGTCCGCGGGGCGACCTGCTTCTCCGCGGCGTCCCCGAAACCGCGGGCATCGAATTTCGCCTCGAACCCGAACACCCGGGCCGATTCGTTCACGGCGGCCGGGCCGGTCAGATCGGTGTCGAAATTTTGAGGATCGCACGCGGCGTTGTGCTGCATGCACCATTCGGGAGAAATGTGCGGCGCGATCAAGCCCGAGAACTCGCGCCGCTCGGGATCTTCGGGAAAAGGATAAACCTCCACCGGACGGTCCCGCTTTATGTCATACACCGCAACGTGGAGCGGGTGTACCGCGAGGGATTGGATTTCACTGCGTCGCACGATCGCGTAGTCGCCGCCGGCGATTCCCAGTAGCCAGCCGGGAAGCGCGGTCTGGAACGACAGGTCCGAAGAGATCACCAGGACACAACCGGCCGAGGGGCTGATGTGCGTCTCGACATAAATCGTGCCGCGAGATTCCCGTATGCCGGCGACGGGATACAAGCAATTCATGGAGGCGTTATCCGGGGAGATGGCGTGGATATCGCGCAACTCCGCGCCCCGCAGACTCCCCGTCCCACGCACATAGCGAATGACGTGGAGCGGGCGCTCTCCCGGTTCCGCGCGGCTGTCCAGATAATAGGCCATCAGGAACGGCTCACCGCCGGAGTGCGCCGAACTCGAGATTTTCTGGTCCAATTCCGCCCCGGCAAACGAGTCCGTGGGCACGTTGGCCGCGCGGAGGGTCTCGCGCAGGGTTTGGGCCGCCAGACCGGGCATCCCCGCGGCGACGCACAAGAGGCCCAGCAGCGCCGCAAGCATCCTCCGAGGCATTTGGGAAAATCATAACAGGATTCCCCGGGCAGCCGCCGCAACCATCCCCCAATGGGATCGCAATCGGCGAAAATTGTTCTTATGCTCAAGCCCACCATCTTCCGCGAGTACGATATTCGGGGCGTGGCCGAGTCGGAGTTTCTCAGCCCCGATACCGCCCTGCTCGGCCAGGCCTTCGGCACCTACTTCCAGCGCCATGCCGGCACGCGGATCACCCTGGCGCGGGATACCCGCCTGAGTTCCGCGCGGCTGCGCGACGCCTTACTCGAAGGCCTGAAGGCCAGCGGCTGCCACGTCACCGATCTCGGCGTGGTCCCCACCCCGGTGCTCTATTATTCCGTGTTCCGCCTGCATGCGGATGCCGCCGTGATGATCACCGGCAGCCACAATCCGCCCGAGTTCAACGGCTTCAAAGCCGTCTGCGGGCCCTCCACCATCCACGGCGAAGCCATCCAGCAACTGCGCCGCATGATCGAAACCGGCGATCTGGAGCGCGGCGAAGGCTCCCAGGACTCGGCCGATATGGTCACGCCTTATGTGGAAGAAGTCGCCGCGCAGTTCCATTTTCCGCGCCGGATCCGGGTGGCGCTGGATGCCGGCAACGGCACCGCCGGGCCCGTGATGCACCGCCTGCTGGAGCGCCTGAATGTGGACGCCACGGAGATGTTCTTCGAGATGGACGGCCATTTTCCCAACCACCACCCCGATCCTACGGTTCCCGCCAATCTCGCCCCGCTCGTCCGCACGGTCCTCGACACCGGCGCAGACCTGGGGATTGCCTTCGATGGCGATGCCGACCGCATCGGCGCCGTGGACAATCGCGGCGCGATGATCTACGGCGACCAATTGATGATCGTTTACGCGCGCGAGATTCTCACCCGCAAGCCCGGCGCCACGTTCATCGGCGAAGTGAAATGTTCCCAGGCGATGTACGACGACATCCGGGCCCGCGGCGGCAATCCCATCATGTGGAAGACCGGGCACTCGCTGATCAAGGCCAAAATGAGGGAGACGCGCGCCGAACTGGCCGGTGAAATGAGCGGCCACATGTTTTTTGCCGACCGCTACTACGGCTTCGACGACGCACTCTACGCGGCCTGCCGCCTGATGGAGATCGTGGCCCACTCCGGCCTTCCGCTCTCGGCCCAGCTTGCGGACCTGCCCGCCACCGTGGCCACGCCGGAGATCCGCTTCGATTGCCCGGACGAGCTCAAGTTCGCGGTGGCGCGCGAAGCAGCCGCGGAACTCTCGGCCCGGCGCCAGACGATCGATGTAGATGGCGTACGCGTGCTCTTCCCCTGCGGCTGGGGGCTGGTACGCGCCTCCAACACGCAGCCCATCCTGGTGATGCGTTTCGAAGCCGCCACCGCCGAGTTGCTCGCCGAGTACCGCGCCGAAGTGGAAGCGGTGGTGAAGCGGGCCGTGCGGAACGCGCACAAAAATGCCGGCTCCGAAGAGCCGGCGAAACGGACAGCCGTCTGAAGACCGTTCCCCCCGAAATCAGCCTTCCGGCCGGTCCAGCAGGTACGATTCGGCGGGCCGCCAAAGGGTTGCACATTCCTGCAGCAGGCCTGTTCTGTTACATACAATCGGGCGCGGCGAAGGGACCTAATGCCCTCCGGTCGCCCCAATGCCGTGCAGAGATTCCGCGTGGCTGAACCTGGGCCAGTTGAACCCATACAGCGCCACGAAGGCGAAGCACACCGCCGGCACGATGAAGCCTCGCGACATATCCGAACGGTCGGCCACGTACCCCATCAGCTTGGGCAGAATCGCCCCGCCCATGATCGCCATCACGATAAATGCCGAGGCCTTCTTGGCCCGCGCGCCCAATCCGAAAATGCCCAGCGCGAAAATCGTGGGGAACATGATGGACATGAAAAAGTAGTTCAGGAACACACACACCACGCTGAGCCAGCCGAGCTTCAGGAAAATCAGCAGGCAGGTAGCCACGTTGGCCGCGCCGTACAGCCCGAGCACTTTGTGCGCCGAAAACCTCTTCAGAATCCCCGCACCGCTGAAGCGGCCCACCAGAAAGCAGATCAGCCCCAGCGAGGCCATATTGGCGGCGCCGCGGTCGCTGAAGTGCAGCAGGCCGTTGGCGCTGGAATCGAACCACCCCGCCAGGCTTCCGGACGCCCATGAGGCGGGCAGGCTGGGAACTTCCGCCGTCATGTAGTTGATGAAGAAGCTGAAGATCCCCGCCTGCGCCGCCACATAAAAGAACTGCGCCAGGACGGCCGAGGAAAAATGCGGGTGCGACCAGATGTTGTGATGGGTGATTTTCCGGGTCACCGGCGCCAACAGAGTGGCCGCCGCGGCCAGCGCGGCCAGCCCGAAGCCCCATAACACCGTGCTCATGGCCGCATCGCTGACGTTCAGCGTTCCCAGAATCACCCACAGGATCATGCCGCAGGCGCCAATCAAAACCGCCGCATTGAAGAGCAGCAGGAAGTATACCAGCGCCCGGTTGACCTGCCGCTCCTCGGTTTCCGCCACCGCGCTGCCGGCGTCCTGCGCGTCCAGGTGGTAATCGTCCCTGGTTTTGATATCGGGGATGTTCGAGAACCGGAAAACTGCGGCGATGACGATCACCGCAAGGGCCACCGAAACGTAGGGAATGTATAACGTCTGGTTGCCGGTGGAGACGCCTTGGGCGTTTTTGGAATAGAAGAACGCTCCGCCGGCTACCGGGCCCAGGATCCAGCCGACCCCGTTGCAGGATTGCGCCAGGTTGATGCGCGTGGCCGCGTAGCGCGGATCTCCCAGCACGGTAGTATACGGATTGGCCACCGTCTCCAGAAACGTCAGCCCCGAGGCGATCACGCAGACTCCCGCCAGAAATGCCCAGAAGGCGTTGATGTGGGTAGCCGGTATGAACCAGAATCCGCCCGCCGCCACGATCAGCAGTCCGGCGACGATTCCGCCTTTATACCCCAGCTTGCCGGCCAGCCATCCCGCCGGCAGCGACATTAGGAAATACCCCAGGTAGTGGGCGAACTGCACCCATGCGGATTGCGCCTTCGTCAGGTGCAGTTCCTCCTGGAAATGCTTGTCCATGACGTCGATCATGCCGTTGCAGAATCCCCAAAGGAGGAACAGGGAACTGACCAGGATGAAGGTGAACATCAGGTTCCTGCCGTCATCCGTGAGGAAGATGCTTTTTTTATCGTTACCCATGGAGCCGGATTTGATTCTAGCAGCGTTAGCGGTCCCGCCGGGCGCCCGGCGCGTACACTGTCAGAATATGCCCGACTCCTACAACCGCATTGCCGGCCAGAACGCCGAGCGCCTGGCGGCCCTCAGCGATGGCGTCTTCGCCGTGGCCATGACGTTGCTGGTGCTGAACCTGCGCGCGCCCGCCGTGGAAGCCATTCACAGCGAAGCGGATCTGTGGACCGCCACCGGCGCGCTTGCCCCGCGCCTGCTGATGTACATGCTCAGCTTCATGACCCTGGGCATCTTCTGGGTCGGCCAGCAGACCCAGCTCAACTACCTGGCCCGCTCCGACCGCAGCCTCTCCTGGATCCACCTGGTGTTCCTGTTCGCCGTCTCGATGATGCCCTTCTCCACCAGCCTGCTGGCCCAGTTCACCGCCTACCGCCTGCCGCTGCTGATTTACTGGGCCAACATACTGCTCATCGGAATCGTGCTCTACGCCAGTTGGGTCTGCGCCCTCGGTTCGGGGTTGGTCAAGGAAGATCTGGCTCCCCAAGTCTCCGCGGCCATCAAGCGGCGCATCCTCATCGCCCAGGCGCTTTACGCATTGGGCGCGCTGCTGTGCGTCGTCAATACTTACTGGAGCATCGGCTTCATCCTGCTGGTGGAGCTGAACTACGCGCTGGCCCCGAGGCTTCCCGGCCGGCGGCGGTGATGACGCGCGGCGGCGCGAACGCGAGCTTAGCTTTTTGCCGCGTCGTGAGCACCGGCGACGAGCCTGCCGCGTTGCGCCGTTGAACCGGGCGGTTTGAACGCCCTCCGAGTATGGCAAGGAACTCAAGGAAGCAGACTTGTCAGGAGGGGTCGGCAGGCTTTGGGTTAGGAGTGCACGCGTTTGCCGGCCGAAGCGTCATCATGGGTGGGGTCGCAATGAGATTGCTTCTTGCTCCGGCCGTATTGCTGGCGTTCTGCGACATTCACGCGCAAATTCCTACAGCTCCGCTGAAGTTTGAGGTTGCTTCGATCAAACCGAGCGCCCCCGCTATGGATGGCATGTACCTCCGGCCGCAGCCTGGCGGGCTGCGAGTGGAAGGTGCTACGGTAAGAAACCTGATCGCCCTTGCGTATGATGTGCGCGAGTTTACGATTTCCGGAGGACCTGGTTGGATCGGCTCGGATCGGTTCGACATCGATGCCCGGGTTGAGTCCCCGAGCGGTCCGCGGATACGGGAATGCCTCAAGTCGCTGCTCGCCGACCGGTTCGAGTTGGCACTCCACCGCGAAACAAAGGAGGATAAGGTATACGCGTTAGTTCTCGCGGCGAACGGTCCGAAGTTTTCTGAAGCCAAACCGGAATCGAAGGCCCTGATACGCCGTTGGGAGGGATTAATAACCGGGCAAGCGGTTCCGATGCAGATGCTGGCGCTCAATCTCGCCAATTCCATGCGCCGCACTGTTCTCGACCAAACCGGCCTGACCGGCAAATACGACTTCAAACTCGAGTGGACCCCCGATGCGCCTCAAGGCGCTACCGGTCCGGCTCCGGCGGATAACGGAGCGCCAGCCGTTCGCGATCCCGACGGCCCGTCCATTTTTGCCGCCCTCGAAGAGCAACTCGGACTCCGGCTGGAGACACAGAAAGCGCCGGTGACAACACTGCTCATCGATCATGTCGCCAGGCCCTCGGCCAATTGAATTCGAGTGAGCAGCGATGCGCGCATTCCGATCGAAACGGCGCGGGACACCGCCGGCGCAAAGTCACCCACGACCACTTGCGAACCAAGGTACAGTTTTTCGCTTTCCTGGCACGGGGATTGCACATAACCTCCGTAGCCGGCATAGTCCGGGACATCTCTTTCATAAGGAGCACTTACTTTATGGGAACTCTCACCAAACTCGGAATGGGCCTATGTTTCACGGCGGCGCTCAGTTTCGGCGTCACCTTTTATCATGGCCAGTTAATGGACGCCGCCTGCTACAACCAGAATCGCGCTAATACAGGAGAGAAAATCTGGGTGCAGTGCGCGCCGACCACTTCTACCACCAGTTTCGCGATTCATACGGAAGGCAAGGTCCGCATGCTGGACGACGCCGGAAACAACAAAGCCGAGGTGGCGTTCCAGCAGGGCGATTTGAAGCGTGACAGGAACGGCGACATGCCGGTCGTCATTGACGGGTCGCGCACCGGCAACACCATCAAGGTCGAAGGCATCAGCGCCCGCGGCTCGAATATAACCGTGCACTAGCGGCCGCCTGCCTCACTCTTCCGACAGGTTTTTCATGCCGTCCACCGCGGTCACCGAATCGCTGATGGCCTTGCCCGTAATCAGGCGCGCGCCGCGGCTGAAGGTGAGGTACTGGAAACCCCACTGCACAAACACCACCACCCGGTTCTGGAACTGAACCAGGTACATGAGGTGAACGAACAGCCAGACCAGCCAGGCGGGCAGTCCGGAAAGGTGCAGGCCGAAAATGCGGGCTACCGCGGAGCCGCGCCCGATCACCGCCAGGTCGCCCTTGTCGAAGTAATGAAAGGGCCGAAGCACGGGGGCGCCCTCGAGCCGCTGGACGATGGCGCGGGCGGCGTACGCCCCGCCTTGCATGGCCACCTGCGCCACGCCGGGGAGGGAATTGCCGGCGGCATCGTCGGCCCCCGCCAGATCGCCGACCACATAAATCTGAGGAAATCCGGGAATGGTCAGGTCCGGCATCACGCGGATGCGCCCATGTTTATCGGTCGGGGCACGGGTACTCTCCGCCAGCGTTTTGCCGAAAGTAGTCACCTGGACGCCGCCGGCCCACAAGACAGTTTTAGCCGCCTGCCACTGGGGCGCGCTTCCGGCGGATTGGATGGAAATGCCATCCCGGCTCACCGCCACCACGCGCACGCCGGTTCGCACCTCGACCCCCAGGCGGTCCAGGGCGGCCTCGGCGTGCCGCGAAAGGTCCTCCGGATAGGTAGCCAGGACGCGCGATCCGCCATCCAGTATCACGATGCGGGCGTCCTGGGGATGGATGGAACGAAAGTCGTTCTTGAGGGTCTGGCGCGCAATCTCGGCAAGGGCTCCGGCCAGTTCCACTCCGGTCGGGCCGCCGCCTATGATGGCAAAGGTCAGCCAGGCGCGCCGCTCATCGGCGTCGCCGACCCGCTCGGCGGCTTCGAAGGCGTACAGAATCTTGTGCCGGATGGCAGTGGCCTCTTCGACGGTCTTTAAGCTGGGCGCCCATTCGCACCACTCCGGGTTGCCGAAATAGGACGACTTCGACCCCGTGGCGACGATCAGCGAATCGTATCCCAATTCGGCCGCGTCCAGCAGTTTCACGCGGCGCGCGGCGGGATCGATTCCGGCGGCTTCTCCCAGGAGCACCCGGGTGTTCTTCTGGCGGCTGAGAATCCCGCGCAGGGGCGCGCAGATGTCGCCGGGCGAAAGCGATCCGGTGGCCACCTGGTAGAGCAGCGGCTGGAACAGATGGAAGTTGCGCCGGTCGACAAGCGTCACTTCCACTTTCGCGTGGCGCAGCGACAGCGCGGCGTACAATCCCCCGAACCCACCTCCGAGAATAAGAACCCGATGCGCGATATCTTCAGGATAGATGAGCCGGGCCGGGGCCGCCGTGCGCAGGATCACCGGGCACCGCCGCCGGAGCCGCCGTCCGAATGGCCCCGGACTGCGCGGGCGCCTCAGCCAATCGATTCACGAGGGTCTCCAGAGCACCTGCGATTCGCGGCGAACGTGCTTGGGCCGCCTTCAGGAAGGGCGTCCGAAGCCGGCCATGAGGCAGTTCATCCTGGCCTTCATTTCGGGCAACTGGCCCATGGCCTGGAGCAGTTCCCGCCGCTGTTGTTGGATGCTGTCTTCGAGCGTCCCCACCTGTCGTCCGAACTGGCGTTGCAGTTCCGCCAATTGAAGCGCCATGCGGGAGAGGTTTTCACCCGCCTTGAAGGCCGTCTCGCTCCTCGGAGTACGCCGCGGGACTAACTGTAACCGGGCCGTTCGAAGGGCGCCCGAGGGCGGAGCTTGGAACCCCCTGGCCCTCCTGGTTTCGTCTCGGCCGCTCATGGTTTGCATTGTAAGAAGAAGGACCTGAAAACGCAAACCGGCAGCCCTGTGCCGGGAGGATGGTACTGAATTTCAAAACCGAATTGCGCGAGAATGAGATCGGAAACGATGCGCATTTTCCGGCGGGCCTCCCGATCGGGTATTCCCTCGCGGCGCAGGCTGTCATGATAGGAGGCGATCAAATTCGCCCGGCTTACTGTCGGGCGGCTGCCTCTCCAACCAGGTGGTGAAGTCCTTCGTGATACCTTCGTCCGTGAGCGGCGGCGATTGCGCCAAAGCCACCAGGCCGAGGCATGGAATCATCGTACTAATGCGGCCGCGGGCGGCTACAGGATCAACATGCAGTCCCCGTACGAATAAAACCGGTAGCGCGCGGCGACCGCGTGCCGGTAAGCCGCCAGCACCAGTTCCTTTCCGGCGAAGGCGGCCACCAGCATCAGCAGGCTGGTTTGCGGCAGGTGGAAGTTGGTTAGCAAGGCGCCGGTTCTGCGGAATTCGGAACCGGGAGCGATGAAAATATCGGTCTCCCCGGAGAGAGCGCCGGTGCGCCAGGCGCTCTCTATGGTTCGTACGCTGGTTGTACCCACCGCGACCACCCGGCGGGCGGCGCGGATGCAGGCGTGGTTTTCGGTGGTGATGCGATACCACTCGGCGTGCAGGCGGCCCTGTTGCACCTGCTCGGGGCGCAGCGGCTGAAAGGTGCCCAGCCCCACGTGCAGGGTCACCCAGGCGATCTCCGCCCCGCGGGCGCGGGATTGGTCCAGAATCTCGCCGGTGAAATGCAGCCCGGCGGTGGGCGCCGCGGCGGATCCGGTTTCGCGCGCGAAAACCGTCTGGTAGCGCTGGAGATCGGCGGGCCGGTCGGGGCGCTTAATGTAAGGTGGCAGTGGCACGTGCCCGATGCGCTCGAACTGCTCGAACAGATCGCCGGCGCCCCCGAACCGGATGGTCCGCTCGCCGTAGGATCCGCGCGCCACAATCTCGGCTTCCAGGCCGCCCGCAAACCGAATCCGCTCGCCCAGGCGCATTTTGCGGCCCGGCCGCACCAGCGCTTCCCAATCGCGCCCGCCGGCCGCCAGCGCGCGGAGCAGGAACACCTCCACTTCCCCGCTCAGATACTCATGCCGTTTGGGACTGTGTTTGCCGATGGGGAGCGAGCGCACTCCCTCGCGATGGCCGAAGAGGCGCGCCGGAAAAACCCGCGAGTCGTTCAGCACCAGGCAATCGCCCGCTTCCAGGAACGACGGAAATTCGCGAAACTGCCGGTCTTCCCAGCGCTGCCCACGCCGGTCCACCACCAGCATGCGTGCGCCGGCGCGATCCGCCAGAGGCTCCTGGGCGATCAGTTCCTCGGGGAGGCGATAGTCGAATTCCGCCAGGTCCATCCAGATTTCACTGTAGCGGAAACAGAATGAGCCGCCACCCGTGCCGCGAGTGGGCTTCCGGAGGCGGCGCCACGGCGGCGCACACCGCGGCGCCCGGCGGAGGTCCCTTGCCCGCCGCCGCGCCCGGCATCGCGTTACGGCAGGCTACTCCGCCAGCCCGGCGGGGCCACTGAAGAACCGGAGCACCTGCCGGGACAGGCGGCGGCAAGGGGTGGCGTGAGGCGGATGGCGGATCGGACGGGAGAGGACGGCGCGCACGCACCTAGTCTAGGTCTTCGACCGCCTGATTTAGTTCTTCCGTTTGGTGAGGCACGGTCGAAAACCTCCCCTCAGGGCCGGAGTGTAGGGTGAAGCGACGCCGCAGTAACCGAATAACCGAGGGCCCTCAGTTGGCGAACGAGCCGGGCGATGTTGTTCTTAACGTGCTCGGCGCGTCTTCAGGGAAGCGAATCATGCGGTCGGGGACCTAGACTAGACAAGGATCCGGCTCTCCGGGCGCTACCCGTTCTGCGCCTTTCCCCAGTACCTGGCCTGCTCGTGCATGCGCTGCCGGGTCAGGCGGATTCCCCGGAAGCCACGTCCGCCGTCCGGCACGTCAGGAGACTTTGGCGTACCAGGGAGGCCAGCAGCCTGGTGCACTCGCCGTCGCTGAGGAAGTAGGGCATCAGGCCGCCGTTTTGGGCCCAGTCGAAATGCTCGCGCCAGGTTTGGACGCCATCGCAGCGGCCGACGATCTGCGCCAGCCAATCCTCACAGGAGAAACTGGAACGGAACGGCCCGGCGCACTCCAGCGTCAGTTGCTCCGCGGCGAAGCGGCCCTGGCGGGCGCGGCCCAGGGTTTTCAAGAGGCACTGCGGGGCCACCGCCGGGCGGCTGGCCATCAACCGCTCCGTCGCTCCTGGGCCGCCGGCCAGCGCTTCCCAATCGAGCAGCTCTTCGAGATGGTGCGGGCCGTAATCGCTGCCTGCCTGGACGCGCACGGTGACGGCCTCGCCCTCGCCCGGGTCCTGGTCGCGGCGCCGTTTGGCGATCAGCGCTGCGTAAACCACGGCTTCGGTGCGGGTGGCCTTCCACATCTCCATCCAGGAACCGATGGAGCCTTCGCCGATCGATCCGCGCTCCACGTTCTGCACCAGGAACTCGGCCGGGGAATTGCGGGTGTAAACCGCCAGAGCCAGATCGAACTGCCCTTCGGCAGCGCCCAGCCAGCGGCGCACGCGCTGCTCGACGGTCTCCCCTTCGCGGTCGGATGCCAGCATTACGGCGTAAAAGCGTCCGCCGGGCCTGAGGAAGCGCGGCAGGCCCTCGATGGCGCCGCGCAGGATGGCTTCTCCGTCCGCGCCTCCGTCGCCGAAGACGTATTTCGATTGAGTGGCTGGAACCCACGGCGGATGGATGGCGATACGGTCGAAAGTGAGGCCCTCCACGGGACTGTAAAGGTCGCCCTGGAGCACGGTGACGTTGTCCAATCCGGCCAGGCGGCAACCCAGCCGGGCGAAGTGCACCGAGCGCGCGGTGAGGTCGGTGGCCCACACCTGGCGGGCGTGCCGCGCGCCCAGAATGGCCCCAATCCCCGTGCCCGTACCGATTTCCAGCAGAGCCTCGCAAGGGGTCGAGGGCAAGGCCTCCAAATACCGCCTAGTGGTCTGGTAGATGGGCGGGTAAACCACGTCGGGGGGCAGGGGGCCTTGGGAGCCGTCCGGCGCGCCACCCCGGTCGCAGACCGTCAACGCGCCCTCCACCGGAAGGATCGCCGCGGTGGAATAAATCGTGCCTTCGGGCGCGCCGTCGCGGGCAATCAGGCCCTGCCGGTCGAGCAGCGCCACCACGTTCGGGGGCAGGGCGTCTTCGCTCGTGAAACAGCAGTCGTGAAACAGCCGGATGAGCGCGTCCAGCGGCGAGCGAACCGGGATGGCGGCCAGTTCTTCAGCCGAAGGCATGGAAAACACGAGCGGGTCCAAACGCCGGCAGATCACCGCCAGGGTGTACCCGGCCAGCACGGCTCGGAGGGCGCGCAGGTCCTCCTCCGTCCCGAACTGCGGTAGATGCCGGTGCCAGGGGAAGGTCTCGCTCGCTGCCGTGGCCATGTCTCCAAAGCATACCATCGGCGTGCGCCGCGGTGATGCGCAGCTACCCCTTGGCCTGTTGCTTCAGCTTGAGTTCTTCTTTGATCTCGGCGCGGCAGTCCAGCTTTTGCTTCAGCGGCATCAGGATGCGCAGCGCCACCAGGTTCATCAGGGCCAGCACCACCGCTACCGTGATGCGGTCTTCGGCCACCGCCGCGCCAATCACCCCGGTGTTCCAGATGCTGGCCGCGGTGGCCGTTCCGTGCACGTTGCCCTCGCTTTTCAGGATGGCGCCGCCGCCGATGAATCCGATCCCCGCCACCATCCCCTGGATGACCCGCGACTGCGCCTCGATGCTGTTGCCGAATTGCGGCATAGCCAGCATGACGTATCCGCAACTGGCCATGGCCACCAGCGGAAATGTGCGCACTCCGACGCTGTGAGCCTCTCGTTCGCGGTACCACCCGACCGGCAGCGCCAGGAGGTATGAAATCAACAGGCGTGGAATATCGTGCCCGGCGCCTTTGTAGAGGAAGGTTAAATCCATTAGTGCTTTATACCACCAACCCGGTGGAGTGGCCGGATTTTCCGAAAAATGGGGCGCCGGGCAAGGAGGCAGGGCGAGCCAAATCGCGGCCGCGAGAGACGAGGATTTCGGGCGAATTCAGGTGAGCGGAGCTTTGGCGCCGCGGCGAACCGACTCCCTTGGCTCAACCGGCCGCCGGCGGCCTGACGGCCGCCGTGGCGAAACCTCGCCATCGGCCGGGCGACGGTCTCGGGCTGAAAAGAGGCGGGGGTCGTCACCTCGGTACCCAGCTTGGTATCCAGGTTAACCCGCCCAGAAAAAAAACTCAAAAGCTACGATACAATCCGCGCGCCCGCTCTCCCATTACCAGGTGAGCAGGGTATTGGGAATCGTTCAGTCCGCGGCGATGAAAACTGTAGATCCCATGCGCCGCGCGTGACATACCTTTACGGCTCGATTTCTTTTTGAGGAGGAAACATGGCGAAAGAACTTCAGGCTCTACACCTACATTGGAGAGAGCTAAAAACGAAACACGCTGCATTTCTGAAGACCAACAAGATCGAATTCAATTTGGGGTTGGGCCAGGCCTTCGAGAAAGCTATTGCATCGGATGCGGCCTTGGAAAAGACACCTCTCTCGTCCAAGGATTGGTGGGCAAAAGTCGGCGCACGCCAGAAAGCCGTTTCAGCGGCCAGCGACATAGCGTCAAAGTATAAAGTCAAGGTAGAGAACTACCATATTGGAGGATCCGACGCGCTAGCAACGCTGAAGGCATTCCACACCGCGCTTTATGACATGAAAACGAAACTTGGTATCGACATGAAATACGTGAAAGATCGCTACCATCTATAACCGCAACTTTCCCGGTAGTATTTGTCCGAACTCGCTGGGCCTATGGCTCCTCCTGCCCCTACCGGGGCCGGCAGCTCGTGGTAATAGGGGAATCAAGCCACCAAATGCATCAGGCCGACCGCGCAGAATCAGCCTTACGATCGTGGTTTCGGCCGAAACCCACTATTACCACGGGCTGCCCGGATCAGGACCGCTCCAGCAGGTCCAACAGCTTCTCCTGCACCGCCTCGGCGGTGGGGTTATCGGGCGCGATCACCAGGATGGTGTCGTCGCCGGCGATGGTGCCGACCACCTGCGGCCAGCCTTCGCTGTCGAGCGCCACGGCCACCGAATTGGCGTGACCGGGCGAGGTTTTCAACACCACCAGGTTCTGCGCGCGCAGCACGTCCTTCAGGAACTCGGCGGCCAGCATGGTGAAGGCGGGGCCGGTTTCTTCGGGAGCCACTTCCTGGTAGCCGTCGCGGGTTTTCACCAGGCGCAGGTCGCGCAGGTCGCGAGAGAGCGTCACCTGCGTGGCGGCAATGCCCTGGTTCTTCAATTCCGCCGCCAGTTCCTCCTGGGTGTGGATGCGCTTGCCGCGGATCAGTTTGAGGATCTGTCCCTGCCGGTAAGTTTTGGTCATACGATCAGCCTTCCAAGTAGCTCCTTGGCGCGCTCCAGCGCCGTGGCCACGGCCAGCGGGCCGGTACCGCCGGGAATCTCGCGCGATTTGATGCCCTCCCGGGGATTCAGCAGGGCCGCGAAATCGGGTGTG
>JASHSS010000454.1 GCA_030038565.1 Bryobacteraceae bacterium | reverse complement strand
TGCGCCCGCGGTTCGCGCCGTCTCCGCGGCGGATGCGGCGGGCGCGGCCGGCTGCGCAAAGACCGGCGCCGCGATCAGAAGAGCGAGTAGGAATCTCATTTGAAAAAGTCCCGATCCACATAAGATCCATGCACCTTCTGGTGGCAGATGGTGCAGTTCTGAAAGCGCGGGCTGCGTAAATCGTGCAGTGCCGGGGGCACGGTGCCCAACGTCCCGGCCACCGGCAAGGCGGGAGCCGGCAGGTTGGCGTGGCACTCCAGGCACACGAAGCGCACCTCGTGGCGCGTGAGCATACGCGGATTGGCCGAGCCGTGGGGTTCGTGGCAGGCCGTGCAGCCGTCCATTTTCAGCGGCGGGTGCTCGAAGGTGAAGGGCCCCCGCTTGTCGCCGTGGCACTTGTAGCAGCCCGGTTCGTTGGCGTTCACGGTTTGCAGCGAGCGCGGCATGAAGGTGCCGTGCGGATTGTGGCAATCCACGCACGACATGGCGCCTTCCGGCAGGCGGTGCCGGTAGGTTCTCTGGAAACTGGCCCAGATATCGGTGTGGCAATTGGCGCACAGTTTGTTGATGTCCGGCGCCTTGCGCGCCACCAGGCCGTTCGGACCGTTGGCGTGAATCGAGTGGCAAGCCACGCAGCTCACCTGGTTCCGGACATGGCCGCTCGAAATCCGTCCCACGTGAGTAGGCTGGTTCAGATGGCACTTGAGGCACACGCGGTCGGTTTCAGCGGGCCTCAGCTTGGCCGGATTCACAATGTCGGCCGCGTTCATCGATTCGGCGTGCTTGCTTCCGGGGCCATGACAGGACTCGCAGGCATTGTTCTCCCAGCCGCGTTTTTTGTCCGTCTCGACTTCGTGGTGGGGGTTCTTCTGGAAAGCGTTGAAGATATCCTCATGGCACATCTGGCAGGTCTGCGACCCCACGTTTTCCGCGGCTTTCGCGGGTTCTGCGGGCTTGGCAGGTTCCGCAGCCTGCGCCTGTTGGGCCGGTTTCGCGGCCGGTGAATCGGCCGCGCGCCCCGCGGGGAGACCGAACAGCAGGACCATCGCCAGCCCCGCTGCGTACGCCGGCCAAAAAAGGCGCGGGGGGGAATTTTCCCGATGCCTGCCGGCAAGTTGCTTGTCACGATACATAAAGGTCATTTTCCTGGCACCCACAAAATGTCTGGCTGTTACCCGTAGCACACCTTCATCCAATCGTCCATCCGCGTATTTCGGGAACCGGATCGCTGCAAAATGCTTACAGACCTCAAATCCCTCAAATGAACGGACACTCTTACATCTGCGCCAAATGAGCGGGTGGGTGAAATCCCCGGATGCCGGTGGGTGAAAATACCCCAACGGCCGCCGGAGCATAAAAAAGGGGCAGGCTGGCCCAAAGGCGCTTCCAGCCTGCCCCTGAGCCGGAGAGACCGGCTCCAGTCAGTTTTACCCCTTACTGTCCCGCATGTACCGCTACAGCATCATAGGCGGCGCCGGCGCCGTGGCAAACGCTGCAACTCTCGCCGAACTGCGCGTTGGTGTTGGCTTGGGCGTGGGCCATGGTGGCCGTATCCAGGTGGCAAGCGGTGCAGGCCGAAGTGGTGGCCGGCGCCGGATTCAGCAGCCCTTGCGGATCAGTAACCGCGTGCAGCCCGATCGGAAGGACGTCTTCGGAGTTATTGGCGTGGCACATGTAGCACTGGGTGGTGTCCTGCACGTTGCCAGTGGGACCCATTGGCGGGAAACGGACGCCCGTGTTTTTAACGGCGCCCGTAACTGAAGCGTAAGCCGCGCCAAAGTCGTTGGTGCTGCCGCCGTGACCAACGACGATGTAGTCTTGGTTGAAATTCGCTTCCAAGTTCTCGCCCGTGTGGATCTTGTGGATCATCATGGCGAAGTTAATGCCCTGGGGCGGAGCGCTGGCCAACGCCGGAGTGGTGGAGGAAGGCCGCGTGGTGAAGTCCGAGTTCTCGGGGTTGTGGCAAATCACGCAGTAAGTCACGTTATTGCGCAGATCCCCGTGGACTTCCAGGTAGACGTGGCAGGCGTTGCAGTTGGACATCGCCACCACGGTGCGCCGCGGCGTTACCGGGCTGCCGTCCACGGAGAAGTAGGTCACCTGGTTGACGCCGCCGTAGTTGGTGGTCGTCTGGGTAGTGGTGCCGGGGTTCAGCGTTGCAGTGAGGCGCCCCTCGATGCCGATCATGAAGGTGCCGGTGGCGGTCGCCGGAATGGTGTGGGTGAAGGTGTACTGGCAAGTGCCGTTGGAAGTGCAAGACGCTCCGGTGGCGCTCTCGGTGACATATCCCGGCGTGGTCGAGTCCGCGCCGAAGTTGGTCATGGTGATGCCGTTGGTCGGACCGGTCATGGTTAGCGAAAGGGTGCCCGATTCGGCGATGAAGGTACTCATCGGAATGCCGTTGCCCTGGTTATCGCGCACCGTGAAGGTGACGGTGGGGGCCTTTCCGGCGACGCCGTTGGTGACGCTCACGAAAGTGAAGTTGAGGCCGGTGATCTGGGAGGATTGATCGGGGATCACGTGGGCCCCCTTGATGGAGGCGTCAAAGTCCAGTTCGCCCTGCGGAATGTGGCAGTTGGCGCACTCGGAATTATCGAGCTGCGGCCCGCCGGGGTGATTGGCGCCGGTGGCGAAGTTGACGTTATTGTGGCATCCGCCGCAAGCCGCCATATTCGGATTGGTCATCCAGTTGTTGGTCTGGGCCGCTCCATTGTTGGGATTGTGGCAGGTCGTGCAGCGCCGCACATCGGCGGGATAAATTACGGTCGAAAAATCGTTCACCGAGTTCTGGTAGCCGATGATCTGGTAAGGCGTTCCCGCCGCTACCGTAGGCAGCGAGTTGCCCATGTGGATGGAGTGGATGAAAGCCTTCATATCGAGGCTGTTACCGGTATTCGGATCGCTGTTTTGCGGCTGGTGGCAGATGATGCAGACTTCCACGTCGCGCCGCGACCCGCCGTGGGCCGCCAGGCCGTTCGACCCGGTGGCGGTGGCCGCGCTTCCATGGCAGGAATTGCAGTCAGGGGTGCGGACCACATCGCGCGGGGCCGGCTTGGAGCCGTTGGGCACCCAATCGAACCAGGCATCGGCGTAATTGGTGCCGAGGTCCCATACGGTCAGGTTCCGCGAACCATAGATTCCCACCCTGTAGGTAGCGGTCTGACTGAAGTTCTCCGGTAACAGGGTGTGATAGGTATAGATGTATTCGCCGGTCGATACCGTGGTGGTGGTGCCGCCGGAGTCGGAGGTCGGCTGGGTGGCCGTGGCCCCGCCGGTGGCGGCGGTGGCCGTCTTCGTAATGAAAGAAGAAAACTGCGTCTGGCCGCTGGGAATGTAGGCCACCAGGAAGCTGAGCGAAATCGGGCCGGGGGTGCTGACTCCCAGCAGATCCAGAGGCGCCCCGGTGGGGTCCGCCAGCTTATAGTCTACACTCAGCGTGCCGTTAGAGGCGATTTTCGCCGAGACCACCGTGATGGTGAATCCGGGCTGGACGTATTCCACGAGTGCCGGATCGGCGTAGTACGCCTTGTCGTGGGGAGTGAGTTTGGTCTTGGACGGGGCGCCAATCAGCACGTAGGCGCCTGCGACCAATCCCAAAGCGGTTACATACCGGCCTACCGCGAAAATCGAAGAACGAAACCGCATTGCTTGTTTCTCCAATTCAGGAACTGACTTATCATGGCCGCCTGGCGGACGGGAAACGACCCATCCCGCGAGAAGACCTCGCCGAAGCTATCGAGCACTGAGGGTGAAGCACTCGCCGGACCAAATCGGCGGCCTCATTTCAGACATAAGAACCTGTTTATTATCTTAGTGATGGAAATTCCTTCACCGGTCGCTGGGATTCTCCACAGAAGGAATTGGGTGATATCACGGGGTTGGATTGGGTGAAATCCCGCCCTGGTGACAGCTTCTGTCGGCCAAAACATCAGGCCTCAAACCCTTCCTCGGAGGGGATCAGAAGGGCAAATAAGATCTGGCGGCCTGCCCGCAGCGGGCGTAATAATCAAAATCATGCACACGCGGAAAAGCTGGCGGGAGAAGATGGCCAACCCCAACCTGCCCAAGTTGGTGCCCGTATTCCCCCGCATGCAGGCGCGCTTCGGGAATGCGGAAATGCTGATCCCCAGCCCGGCGGAAGTGGAGGAGTGCATCCGGGCGGTGCCCGAAGGCCAGACCACCACGGTTACCCGGATTCGCGATTTTCTGGCCCGCAAGTATTCGGTCAAGGTGACCTGCCCCCTGACCACGGGAATCTTCGTCCGCATCGCCGCGGAAGCCGCCGAGGAGGACGCCCGCGCCGGCCGCGCGCAAATCACCCCCTATTGGCGCGTGGTGAAGGACGACGGCACGCTCTACGACAAATTCCCGGGCGGCGTGGAACGGCAGCAGGACCGCTTGAGGGCCGAAGGCCACCGGATTGTGCCCGGCAAGCGGGGCCGGCCGCCGCGGGTGGTTATGGAACAGGCGATACCGTAGCGGGCTCCTGACGCCCGGTCCCGGCTGGAACGATCTCCACTTTCCACCGGTTCATCCACAGGAAGAGGGTCAGCAGACCCCACAGGTGATAGCCCGCGTTGATCCGCCTCTCCATGTGATCGTGGATGAGTCTCCCGATGGCGGGCGCATCGAAAATACCGGTCGCTTCGATGGCCGCCGGCCGCAGCGTCTCGATTAGCAGTTCCTTGAGCACGACCCGGAACCAGCCGTGCGCGGGGATGTCGAAGCCGGTTTTCTTGCGCCGCAGGATGGAATCCGGAAGCTTGTCCCGCATCAGTTCGCGCAGCAAGAACTTCTGCTGAAAGCCCCGGATTTTCAGGCCGGCGGGCAAGGTGGCCGCAAAATCCACGATGCGCGGATCGAGGAACGGCGGCCGCACCTCTAGCGAGTGCGCCATGCTCATCCGGTCGGTCTTGTATAAGATGTCGTCGGCCAGATAATACGCCTGATCGATCCGCAGGTACCGTTCCACGCCGCGGCCCGGCAGATTCAGCCGCTCCACCAGTTCCTTCAGCCCGTCGCCGCCCGCGGTCCGGCAGATCTCGCGCCGCTCCGCAGGCGAAAAGGCGCCGTTCCAGAAGAAGTGCGCCTCATCCGGATCGAGCAGGCTCCCCCCGATCCAGCGTTTCAGCTTGTATTCCAGGCTGATCTTTTCATCCGAAACCGGCCAATACCGTTCCAGGGCGCCCCGCAGGAACCGGCGCAGGCCGCCCGGCGCCAGGCGGAAGGGCCGCGCCAGGCGATCGGCCTCGTAGGTCAGATAGCCGCCGAATAATTCATCCGCGCCCTCGCCCGAGAGCGCCACAGTGACGTACTGCCGGCTCATCCGCGACAGGTACCAGACCGGCAGGGCTCCGGCATCGGCGCTGGGTTCGTCCGAATAGTAGGCGAAATCTTCGATGGCCGGGCGCAGTTCCACCTCCGGGTTCAGGTCGAACTCGTGGTGATCGGTGCCGAACACGCGTGCAACTTCGCGGAAATAAGGGCTTTCGTCAAAACTCCGCCCGGCGAAGGAGACCGAGAAGGTCTTCAACCGCCCGCTCCAGGCCGCGGCGGCGTAATAAAGGATGGTGGAGGAATCCAGGCCCCG
>JASHSS010000453.1 GCA_030038565.1 Bryobacteraceae bacterium | reverse complement strand
CGCTCCAACTCCGGACGGTTGCCGGTGCGCAGGTAGGGCTGGCTCTCGGATGCCAGGAGTGCAGTCACTCCGTTAGCCTGGGCGGCGAATTGACGGTTCAGTTCCCGGTTCAGCGTCCCCAGCAAGACCAACGAGAGGGCCAGCACGCTCAACACCCGGATGGCCGTGTTGGTCGCCAGGATGGGTCCGAAGAGGCTGCGCTGAGGATTGCCGGACATCACCGGACCTCGGCGCCATGGGTGGGCGCAGGGCGAACGATCGGGCTATGATTCTTACCACGCACGGTCAATTGTCTTATCGGCTGTTTTCGGGAGAACTGTAGGGCTGCTCCTGGAACCCCGCCCCACCGGCCAGAGATCGACCACTTGCGAGCGCCGGTTGGTCAGGCATTCAGCCTGCCGAGGCCCTCTTCCGCAACCGCTTAGGGTTCTGAGGGTCCCTGGACCCGAATGATCTTGGGGCCAAAGCTCCAGATGCCCAGTCCGAAGTGCAGCTTTCTGCTCAGACTATCTGTAAAGGCCGACCTCATTTCAAAGCGGCCTGTTCCCTTTTGCCCGACGACCTCGAGGGACAGGTAGCAACGGCATCCGTCAGTGAAAGCGCAAAGGCAAGGATTGTTGCCGATCGGTGCGATGGTCAATATCCTTCCGACATCGGCTTGAACAATTTGTGAGTGCTTGATCCACTGAACGCCCTGCAAATAGGTGGTCCCCATTTTTGCGATACCCCACTCGTGGCGTTGGCTTGCAGTTCCGCCGGGCGCCGTTCCGCCTTCATAGCGATCGATGCACCCGGTCAGAGCGCATGCCCCGAAAAGCGCGGCCACGGCGATCAGTCTCACATGGTTTATTATCCCTTGCGATCGGCGGGTCAGCGTCGATCGACTCAACCCGAATTCGGCGTTCGCGCACCTGCGAGACGGCCCTTACTCCAGAGCGTTTAAAGATCCGCGGGTCCAGCCGGCGGAGCCGCCCCGCGCTCTCTCCATGAAGGTGGGCCGGCCGGCTCGACCGCGCGGCGGCGCTGAAAAAAAGCGCGATTCCGTCAGCGGCGCTTCCGTGCTCGCGAACGGGACGCGGCTTCGTGGGTCACAAACTTGTAGGCCATGCCGACTAAGTCCCGCAACACATCGGGATTCACGCGAGACAAGCGAACCAGCACGGCGGTGTACCCGGCGTAGTGGTCTGTCAGGTAGTAAACCGAGGGGTCCGCACCGAGCAGTTCGGCGCGGTCATCGAAATCCACGCGAACCATCAGCGAGTCGGGTTCTGCCGAGCGATTCGTGGGGACACATGCCAGGAGTTTTCCACGGACCTTCAGTGCCGGCGCTCCGAATGCCGTACTCTCCTCCACTCCGGGCAGCGTGAGTGCGATATCCCGCACGGTGTCGAAGTTGATTGTATTTCGGGGCATGGGTCAACTCGATTCCAGCTTTCCGTTTCGACCGCAGGGCCGCCGCCTTGCCCTGTTAGCGCCCCCGGCCCGTGGAACTGCGGGGACCGGCCCGAACGCGCCCGGAGGCGTCGCGTTCCCCTCCCGAATCAACCAGGCGGCAGCGCTCAACGATTCTCCCGGCGGCCTTAAGCTCTGGTTTCCGGCTATTCGGGCCATCGCAGGTATTTTCTCAGGAACGCGAAGGTCCCCTCGCCGTGAATCGTGTGCGGACCGTCGAAGAACTCGATCGTGGTGCGGTCCGGCAGGTGCATCTTCGTATCGTAGAACCGTCGCACTTTGGCGTATTCATAAGCCACCCATTCGTCCGGCGCAACCGGATCGTTGTGGCCGCGTTCTACCATGAAGGGACGGGGCGCCATTAGATTCGCCAGGTCCGAATAATTGACCACGTTGGCAAAATCGAACTCGAGCATGTCGTATTCGCGGGTCAGCATATAGCTGTAACTCGAATCGGCGCTGGTGGTTTTCCAGACCCATTCGTTGAAATCGCCGGAGCAGATCGAGAGGGCGTAGCCGTCGAGGAGGGGCGGAACGCGCACGGCGGTCTTCCCTCCGTAGGACAATCCGTAAAAGCCGATCCGGCCGGGATCCACAAACGGCTGCTGAGCGAGCCACTCCAGGGTCCGCTGGTGTTGCCCGAGAATGAACGAGAAGAGCGAGAGCTGGAGGGGATGTCCTTTCCGTTGGATGATGCGGAACCGGTCCTCTCCGATGTAGGGGTTCTGAGGAGCGTACGTGACAAACCCCTCTTCCGCCAGTCTGGCGGCGAAGCGGTGGTAATAGGCCGAGTCGCTCGTGGGGTCAGTGGTATCGCTGGGCCGCCCTTCGAGACCGTGCTGGCAAACCACCACCGGCCGCCGCTCGCCTGGCTTGATGTCCTTCGGGACCAGGAGAATTCCGTAGGCGAAAATCCCCGGCCAGACGTCCAGCACAACCTCATATCCGCGGAACTTCGGCTGATCGTAGATCAACCGCGTGCGGGGATTGGCGGGCGCGTCCGGCTCCGGCATGCGGCCGATCACCTCGCTCCAGGTGTAATCGCGGTAGAACTTCGTGCTGGATTGCCAGGCCTCCGGCGATGTTGCGTCGGCCTTGGCCCAGAAGCGCTCCCGGCGTTGGGGCGCCTGCCGGATCAGTTCCTGTGTGTGCTGGACCAGCTGATCGAATTGCCGGTGCATACGGGCGGAGGCATCCACCGCGTTGCCCAGGCGCTCAGGCGGCCCGGCTGATGCGGCCAGCTTCTCCCTTACGCCCATCGCGGCGAGGAACGAGGCTAAGGCGGCATCGGAGCCGGGGGGGCCGGAGCCTCCGGCACTGGCGGCCCACTGCAGCTTCGCGGAGACATGGAGCGCTTCGAAGAACGGCCGGGCGCGCTCGGCTTCGCCGCGCACCTCGGCCAGCGGCGGCGTGGCGAGGGCCCCGTTTGGGGTGGCGCCTTTGCGCTCCGTGGTTTCCGGGGGCGGGCCGCTCACCGTCGGGACGCCGCTCGCCTCCACCACCAGCGCTCGGGGCGCAATCATGCCGGCGATTTCGGCGTCGCCGAACTCCCGCAGCAAGCCCCAAAGGTCGCGATAGACCGGCTCTTTCCACATCTGCTCGCGCGCCTGAAAATAGCCGCTGACCAGCGCGGCGTCAATGCGCGTGTCCAGGGCAGCGCTGTAGAGAGCCAGCAATCCGCCCTCACCGTATCCCGCGACGGCGACCGGCACGCGGTGGGCGGTGTTCTCCTCGACGAACCAGCCCACGGCGGCCCGCACCTTCTGCACTTCGTACCCGATGACATGCCGCCCCACTTCAAACGCCATCCGATAAACCCACTCGCGGTGAGGCTGGTTGGTCATCTTGATCCCGGGAATTCCCGACCAGGTGTCCCGCCGGTCCAGCACCAGGGGCACTAAAACCTGACAGCCGTTCTCGGCCAGCCGGCGGGCAAACTGCGCCACTGGCGGAATGTCGGACGAAAGACCGGCCAGCGCCTCGGGAGTCCAGTCCGCATCCGGCAACGTCACCACTCGGGCAACCGGCGGACGATCGGGTTCCAGCAACAAACCCTCGCCATACACGCCCTCCCAAACAGGCCAGCGCACCGCCTGAATGCGATAGCCATGGCCGCGCCCGGCCAGCGCGGCCGAGGCCGTTGAAGACTCCAACTCGAGGGCCTTTACCGGAAAGGGAGGATCCACCGCTCCGATGATCCGGGCCAAGTGCTCGCGGTTGGCTTCGATGGACCGGGAATACGCCTCGGCGCTGGAAAAATCGCGGTGCCAGTACCGGGCGCGGCCGGCCGGGGCAGCCGCGGATTGGCGGAGCAGGTAGTCGTTGATACCATCGACCATCTGTGCGGCCAAGTCCCCCCGGGTGGTCAGAGGCGCGGTTCCGGGTAGTGGCGATTGCGCAGCGGCGCACGCGACAAGCACCAGGACGAGGAGGTACCAAGTCTTCATTTGGAAACATTATGTCACTGATCGGCGGCCCTGATACCTGCAGAAGCCCGCCGCCGGCTCAGAAGATAAGCCCCAGCAGGAAATCGACTTGGTTGGGGGTTGGACCGCAGCTCAAACGAAGTGCCGGAAGCGCCCGCGTCCATTCTCCAGCGGGTGTAGCGAACCTCCGGGACCAGGCGCAAAAACCCGAAGCGCCGCTCGAGACCGGCGCTAACTGCCCCGCCGAAGTGGGAACGAGCGTTGAGGTTCGCGAAGTCGCTGGGCGCGAAGGCCATGGGCGTGGGGTTCGGGCAGAAGGCGCTTTGGCCATAACATTCGCCGGTGCTCGACAAGCCGTTCAAGGCACGGAACGATACCCCGCCTCGGAAGCGCAGCGAGAGTCTCTTGAAATGCGAGAAGCGGTACGTTCCCAGGAGCGGAAACTCCCAGGAATTCGCGGTGGTCCAAGTGTGTTCGAAGAAAGTCAACCTCCGCGCCGAAGCTATGCGGCAAGCGCACCACGATCCCTACCCCGGCGGTATAGCGGCGCGTGGCCGAGGACCCCTGGTGGAGTCCCGTGGCCAGAAAGTCGATCGTGCCGGTCTGGAGAGAATCGGTGATGGGCACTCCGATTTTGGCGGTGAATTCGACGGGTCCCTGGCCGAAGGCGGACGGCAGGAACACCAGGATGGCAGCGATGGACGGCCTCGGCATCATGGGATATCCATTCCCAAAGATCCGCTCTCGCGGTCTTTCAACTACAGGTACCCTGGATGGAGTGACAGTTGGCTTCTACTCTCCGCTGCCGCCCGCGCCGACCGGCGTGGCGGATTACGCGCAAACGCTGCTCACGGCCCTTCGGCGGTACGGTCGGGTGGAAGTGAACCCCACCCGCCCGGACGTGGCGCTTTACCATCTGGGCAACAACCGCCTGCATGCGGCGATCTACCGGCGGGCGCTCGAGAAGCCGGGAATCGTGGTGCTGCACGATGCCGTCCTGCACCATTTCCTGCTGGGGCAACTCTCGCGCGAGGCCTACATCGAGGAATTCGTATACAACTATGGCCCATGGCAGCGCGGGCTGGCC
>JASHSS010000452.1 GCA_030038565.1 Bryobacteraceae bacterium | reverse complement strand
CCATCCACGTTGTCGCCTTCGGTGGGATCTACCGGCGGCGCCGGCCGGGCTTTGCGGACAGTCTTCCGCGCCGGCACAGCCTTCCTGGTCTGCCCAGCGGCCGACGGCAGGTTCGGGAGCAGACATACCAGAACCAGCGGCGCGAAAAGATACCCTTTCATTTGGCGCGAACGTCTGCTAATCGAAATTATTATCCGCGATTCACGACCGGACCGTCAAATCATTTCGTTAAGAAGTTCCGGACGGGGGTGGGGAATTACAACTTTATTTACCAGCATGCCCTTCTGCCCCACGACTTGGGCGCCGGCATCCACCGCGCTGGCGACCGCCGCGACCTTGCCGGTGAGGGTCACGAAGGCCTTGCCGCCCAGAGCCATGGCTAGGCGGATCTCAATCAACTCGACATTGGCCGCCTTGACCGCCGCATCGGCGCCTTCGATCAGCGCGGCCACCGAGAAGGATTCGACGATCCCCAGCGCATCCAGGACCTCGACCTTGCTGGACCCGCTGATGGCCGGAAACACGGCTTCGTGCAAGTTGGGAATCACGAAACGATCGATCATCGAGAAGCGGCTGGCGGAGCTGCCGGCGGCCACGGCTGCCTCGACCGCGGCCACGTCCCCGCGCACCATCACCATGTACTTGCCCGAGCAGATGGAGCGCGATAGCACCAGGTCTACCGCGGCCGCCTTCAGCATGGCATCGCACGCCTGGAAACCGGCCGCGATGCTGGTGAGTTCAATCAGTCCCAATGAGTTCTTTGCCATGGTTTATGCCACGATCTCGATCGCGTCTCCAGTGACGGCGCGCACTTTGCCATCGATGCTGGCGTGCACGTTGGCTCCCAGTTTGCCGCTCTCCACCCGCCCCACCACCTGCCCGCGCTTTACCTTGCGGCCCTCTTCGACCGCCGGGAGCGCTGGCTGCCCGGCGTGCTGCTTCAACTTGATGCGCACGGCGGCGGGGCGGCACTCGACCCGCTCGAAGGGCGCTTCGCGCTCGTATTCCTCGATTTGCAGGCGGCGCCGCAACTGCACCAGGGGGATGCGCCGGTATTCCTTCATGGGGTGCACTTCGACGGGGGCCTGCTGCACGAATTTCAGCCCGGCCGCGCGGCGGTCGCGTTTGCCCTGGTCGCAGGCCTCCTTGGGGTAGAGATCTTCGGGACAGGCGTACAGCGTGCAAATGCCGCAGGCGCAGCACAGCTCGGCCCACTGGTTCCAGATGTCGCTGCCGGTCGAGGTGAATCCCAGGCTGCGCATGACCTTGTGCGGCATCACCTGGTAACCCAGCAGGTAGCGCGGGCAAAATTCGGTGCAGTAGCTGCACTGGTCGCAGGCCGATTTGCCGATGTGGTGCATCTCCTCGACCGAACGCGTACGGCGTGTCATCAGGTAATGGTCGCGCGGCAGCACGATCAGGCCGCCGGTGGTCTTGGTCACCACGTCATCCAGGTCGAAGGTGAGGGTGCCCATCATGATGCCGCTGACGAAGATGCCGAAATCCGGAATCGTGGCGCCGCCGGCCAGGGCGATCAGATCGCGGAACGGCGTCCCCACCGGCGCCCAGAAGGACTTGGGCTGCCGAACGGCGCCGCACACGGAAAGAAACTTTTCGGTTACCGGCGTGCCCTTCCCGGCGAGGTCAACATTGTAGAGTGTCTCCACGTTGTTCACCACGCAGCCGACCTGCAACGGGATGCCGGCGGGCGGGATGAGCCGTCCGGTCGCGGTGTAAACCAATTCGTATTCGTCGCCCGAGGGGTAAAAATCGCCCAGCATGACGAACTCGATGCGGCCGGGCTTCCAATGCCGCTGGAGCGCGGCCAGCGATTCGGCGTTCTTGGTCTTAATCCCGAACTTGCCGGTCTTGGCCCCGGTGGCGTCCATCATGGCCTGCATGCCCTGGAGGATGGGTTCCGGAAAGTGCCTCATCAGCTCGGCGTCTTTGTGGATCAGCGGCTCGCATTCGGCGCCGTTGGCGATCAGGAACTCCACCTGCGACTGGGCTTTGACGGAGGTAGGGAATCCGGCTCCGCCGGCGCCCACCACGCCACACTCGCGCAGACTGTCGCTGAGCATAAACTAGAGCATAGCAGGGCGCGGGAAGGCGGGGCGCGCGCCGCTGCGTTATCATTATGAGGTGCAGGAACTCCGGCGGATCACAATCGATCCCGAGGTGATGGGCGGCAAGCCGTGCATCCGCGGTATGCGCGTGACCGTGGGAATGATCGTCGAGGCCATCTCGGCCGGACGCACCATTGAGCAATTGCTCGCCGATTTCCCATATCTTGAGGAACCGGACATCCGCGAAGCCCTGGCGTTCGCCGCAAGCCTGGTTCAGAGCCGGGAAATTCGCCTGGCCAGTTGAATGGATGCGGCTTCTGATCGACATGAACCTGACTCCCCGTTGGGTCGAGGCTTTCCGGGCGGCTGGTCATGATGCTATTCACTGATCCACGGTTGGGCCAATCCAGGCGACGGACTCTTCGATCTGCCCATACGCACGCGACCATGATTGTGTCTTGATTACCAATGACCTCGATTTTCCACGAATTCTGGCTCACACCTCAAACGCCAAACCTAGCATCATCCTCCTCAGGGGTGAACCACTGGTGCCCGAACTGCGCGGTGACGCAGTCGTCCGAGCGATAGCGGAATCTTCGGGCGAACTGAGCGCCGGGGCGATTCTGACCATCGATTGGTGGGACCGGCCCCGCGCCCGGCTGTTGCTCCTCCAGAGGTCCTCATAGGGGGGCCCGGCCGGCCATTTCCTCAACTACGACCCTTGGTAGTATTGCGCCCCCGCTTGTATCCTGAAAACCACAAGGGGTTATGTTGCATAAATTCTTAACGTTTTTTGTGTGCCTGGCCGGGCCGGCCTTTCTGCACGCGCAGACGCCGGATACGGCCACGATTCATGGGCAGGTGCTGGACCAAAGCCATGCCGCCGTCTCGGGCGTCACGGTGACAGCTAAAAACAGCGTCACCGGTTTGGAACGGACCGCGCAATCCGGCGCCGGCGGCGATTTCACGCTGGCGGGGCTGCCGATTTCCGGCTCCTATACCGTCACCGCCTCCAAGCCGGGCTTCGCCGGCGGCAGCCTGAGCGACCTGAAACTGGAGGGCGGGACCACCGCCGAGATCAACCTGCAACTCAATGTGGCGGGCGGCCAGACGCAGATGACCGTCACCGGGGTGGTAGGCGAGGTGCGCGCCGACGAGCCGCAATTGGGAACCCGCCTGGATGCGGCCCAGATCGATGAAACCCCGCTGCTTAACCGGCGCATCTCGTATCTGCCCCTTTTGAACGCCGCCAACCGGCCGTCCATCAATATGGGGGATGTCTTCATGAACCAGAACCTGTTCACCACCAACGGCGCGGGGCGGCGGCAGACATGGTTCGAAGTGGACGGCGCCACAGACAACGATAGCTGGGGCAGGCAAACCATGATGACCAACCTGCCGGAATCGTCGGTCTACCAGGAATCCGTGCTGACCAACGCTTTTTCCGCGGAGTACGGCGGCTCGACCGGCAGCGTGGTCAACATCATCACCCGCAGCGGCGGGAATGATTGGCACGGCGACGCGCTGGAATTGTGGCGCCCGGCAGCCACCGAAGCGGCTCTTTCCGGCTTCACCAGCACCAACGCCACCAGTGGCAACGACGTCACCAGCGACACGCTGGGCCAATCCGCGCTGTACGTGTCCGGGCCGCTGGCGCCCGCATGGTATATCGCTTTGGGCGGCGAATTCAGCCGCGAAAACCGCGCTTCCCCGATCATTTCTCCACTGGAACCGGGAAGCTTCGTGGGGCACTATCGCGGCTGGCTGGGATTCCTCCGGCTGGACCACCCCATCAACGACCGGAACAACCTGTTCTTCCGCAGCGACGCGGACTCCTTCTACGACACCAATCCCAACGGCACGGTGGGCGGCAACAGCCTTCCCTCGGTGGACCGTGTGTTCCACCGCCGCACTTACTCCGAAGAGCTGGGCGAGACTGCCGTGCTGAGTCCTTCGATGATCAATAATGTGCGCGCGCAGTTTCAACTGGCGTCGCCGATTACGGAATTCGACCCGGTGATCTACGGGACGGAGTTTTCCGTGCCCGTCTCGACCGGCGGCACGTTCGCCAGCGGCACGTCGCAATCGGCGCTGCTCATGAACCGCCAGTACCAGGTGAACGACGTGCTTTCGGCGGAGATCGGCCGCCACCAGCTCCGCTTCGGCGGCGACATGATCTTCGCGCACACCGGCGGCGACAGCAAGGAGTTTGGAGGCCCGATTTACGACGGCGAGTTCATTTACAAGTCCTGCACCCAGCCTCTGTCGGTTTGCGAAAGCCCCACTTACCTGGACAACCTCAGCAACGTGAGCAGTTACACCCAAAGCTACGGAAACGCGTCTTACACCGTGAACGATGTGTTATGGTCGCTGTTCGCGCAGGACGATTATAAGCTGCGGCCGGGTCTGACCATCAACCTGGGCCTGCGCTACGAGCACCAGACTTTCACCAATTCGAACCTCGATTTCGCCCCGCGGGTGGGTTTCGCCTATAACTGGCACAATGATGGGAAGACCGTGATTCGCGGCGGATACGGCATCTACTATTCGCAGATCGTGGATAACTCGGAAGCCAACTACGCCCTCACCGGCCCCACGGGAGTCTTCAACTATACCGCTTCGGCGGGACAGATCGGCTTTCCCACCAGCATTGCCGCGGCGCCTCTGCCGGCCTTTCCCGCGGGCGCCCAACAGCCCTTGCGCAGCCTCTACCTGCGCCCCGGCGACGCCTCCTATTACAACCAGTTCTTCCCCACCTCTACGCTAACCGGCTATCCCGGCGGGTTGTGGAATCCCCTCTCCAACCAGTGGACCATCGGTATCGAACGCCGCCTGGGGCAGAGTTGGGTGCTGGCGGTGGATTACGTGGGGTCTCACAGCACGCGCATCGTCCGACCGCTGGATGTGGATCCGCCCACTCCGTTCATCCGCACCCAGCCGGGACAGGTGCGCACGCCTCAGGCCGCCAATTGCACGCGCCCTTATTGGATCTGGTGGTACGCCACCAATAACATGACCTGCAACCCGTTGGCGGCCACTAATCCGCAGCCGCCATATGCGGAGATCCAGAGCGACGTCAACGACGGCTTCGACTTCTACGACGCGCTGGATGTGAGCATTACCCACGCCTTCAGCAAACACCTGCAAACGCTGCTCAGTTACACCTGGTCGCATAACCTGAACAACGTGGACCAGGACGCCACCGCGCAGAATCCCAACGATCCGAACTTCACCGGAAACATCGAGAAGGGCAATGCGTTGTTCGACCAGCGCCAGCGCTTCGTGGCCAGCGGCGTGTGGATCGGCCCGGGCAAGGTTCATTTCGGCGGCGTGGCCACGCTGGCCACCGGCCTGGTCTACGACTACGTCACCGGCGCCAATAACAGCGGCGATGGCGCCACTGCCGACCGTCCGGTGATCAACGGCGAGGTCGTGGGCCGCAATACCGGCCGGGGCGGGAACATCTACGATATCGCGCCGTTCCTGGAGCGGCCGGTCATGATCGGCGAGCATTGGCAGATTCTGCCGCGCATAGAAGCCCTCAACGTCTTCAATCATGCCAATTTTGTGGGCTACAGCGGCACCTGGGGCAACGGAGCCACGCCCGGCGCGGGCTTCGGCCAGCCCCTGGTGGGCATCACCAACCAGCTGCCGGCGCGCTCCGTGCAGTTCTCGGTGAAGGTGGCGTTTTAGCCGGCATTGCAATCCCTCCCGCCATGGCGGACAATAACCGTATCGTGACCCAGATATTTGGAACCAAAGTTACTTTTAAGGCCCTCGGCATCAGTTTCTTGCTGGCGGCTGGAGCGCTCTTCGGACAGACGCCTTCGTTCGATGTGGCGTCCATCAAACCTTCCGAAACCATCACCCCGGCCATGGTCCAAGCCGGGAAATTGCACGTGGGAATGAAGATCGACGGGGCCCGCGTGGATATCGGCAATTTTCGCCTCATGCAATTAATCATGAAGGCTTATGACGTGAAGATGTACCAGGTGCAGGGTCCCGGCTGGCTGCTCACCGGCCAGGCATTCGACATCGTCGCCAATCTTCCGGAAGGGGCCACCAAGGAGCAGGTGCCCGCCATGCTGCAAAAGCTGCTGGCGGATCGCTTCAAGCTGCAAGTCCATACCGATAAGGAGCCGCGCGCGGTCTACGCGCTGCTAGTCGGGGAAGGCGGACCAAAGCTAAAGGAGTCCGCGCCGATCGATGAAGGACCGCCCGCCGGCGTCACCGGCAGCAGCACCGCGAGCGTGACCATGAACAAAGGCGGCGGTGGAACGGTTTCCACCGGCACGGGCCTCCGGCAGACGGTCACCCCCACACCCGATGGCAGGTTCCTCCATGTGGATATCTCAGGGGCCACTATGGACCAGTTGGCCGAAGGGTTGTCGCCCCTCGCGGGCCAGCCTATTATCGATGAGACCGGCTTGAAGGGCCGCTACGACGTGGTGCTGGACCTATCCATGGCGGAGGTGATGGCGGCCCAGAGGGCGCTCGTCGGTGGACCTCCCCAGGGTGGGGCGGGCGGCGACGCTGCGAAGCCGGCCGACGATGCCTCGGATCCGGGTGGATCGATTCTCACCGCGTTCAAACCGCTGGGGCTGAAACTGGAACGCCGCAAGGAGCCCCTCTTGCGGGTAGTCGTGGACCACTGCGAGAAAATGCCTACGGATAACTGAGAGCGGGCCTTCCCGCGCGGACCTGGAAGGCTGCGGGCGCCGGTGGGGCAGGCATTCAGCCTGCCGCTTTTTTAGTGCGATCGTGCCAGTGAAGATCCGCCTTGGCAACGTGGGCGGTTGCCCGTTCGTCTATCGAAGCGCCATGTCCACCCTCGCAGACCTCCGGCAGGCTTTGCGGTTGCTCGGCCGTGCCCCCGCGGTCAGCCTCATCGCCGTGCTGTCGATCGCCATCGGCGCGGGCGCCGCCGCGGTGGTCTTCGCCGCCGTCAAGGTGGTGCTGATCGAGCCGTTTCCGTATTCCCACCCGGAATCTCTGGTCCAGATCCGCACCGATTTCACCCGCGGCGGCAGCCCGCACCAGGACTGGGTTTCCTGGGACGACATGCAGGATGTGGCGCGGGAAAACCGCAGCTTCCGCTCGGTGGCCGTGTATCACTACGCGTTATTCAACTTGGGCGGCGGCGCCGATGCGCTGCCCGAGGCGCTCTACGGCCTGTCCGTATCGGCCAACCTTTTTCCCACTTTGGGCGTTAGCCCGATGCTGGGACGCAACATCCAGCCGGAGGAAGCCCAGCCCGGGCGCGACCACGAGATGATCCTCAGCTATGGCCTGTGGGTGCGGCGCTTCCACTCCGATCCAGGCGTGGTGGGGCGGGCGGTCCAGGTGAACGGCCACGACTCCAGGATCGTCGGCGTGATGCCGCCGGACTTCGATTTTCCCATGCGCCTCGCCACCAGCGTCAGCACGCCGTCGCGGCACATGGAATTCTGGGCTCCGCTGGCTGTCGATCCGGCCCGTTCGCAACGTGGCGCCACGGGATACGCCGCCATTGCGCGCCTGCGCCCCGGCGTATCGCTGGCGCAGGCGCGGCAGGACCTTTCGGCCATCGCCACCCGGCTTGCCGCGGCCTACCCGCGCACTAACCAGGACCGCACCTTGGAGGCCGGCCGGCTGCGCGACCGCACCCTCGGCTTCGCTCAAACCGGGATCCTGCTGCTGATGGCGGCGGCCCTGTGTTTTCTCGCCATCGGGTGCGCTAATGTGGCCAACCTGCTGCTGGCCCGCGCGCTGGCCCGCCGCCGCGAAATGGCTATTCGCGCGGCCCTGGGCGCCGGCCGAAGCCGTATCGCGCGACAGTTGCTGACCGAAAGCTGCCTGCTCGCCCTGCTCGGCGGGACGGCCGGTTTCGGGTTGGCCGCGCTGGCCTGGAGACTGCTGCCCGCGGTCGCGCCCATGAGCATCCCGCGCCTCGAGGCCGCCCGCGCCGATGGCACGGTGCTGCTTTTCGCGCTGGCGGTCTCGGTGCTTACCGGCTTGGCCTCCGGTCTGGCTCCCGCCTGGAGCGCCGGGGCCGCGGAGCCGGCCGCCGCGCTGCGCGAGTCGGGCGGCCGCGGAGCCGCCGGTAGCTCCGGCCACCGCTTCCGCTCCCTGCTGCTGCTTTCCCAGATCGCCGTCACGGTGGTTCTGGTCGCGACCGGCGGTTCTCTGGCCGGCAGTTTCGTCCGGTTGCTGCGCACCGATCCGGGCTTCCACTCGGATCGCGTGCTGGCCTCGATTATCGTCGCTTCCGGCGACCGCTACCTCCACCATCCCGAGGCGCACGCCCTGCTCTTCCGGGACATTTTGGATTCTGTCCGCGCTTTGCCCGGCGTGGAATCCGCGGGGGTCGTCGACCCTCTGCCGTTCAGCGGCGATAACACCGGCGGCTGGGTCACCGCCACCGAGGACGGCGCGGCCCATCCGGAAACCCAGACCATTGCCGAAGTCGATACGGTGAGCGCGGGCTACCTGGAGACCATGGGAATTCCGCTTCTCCAGGGACGCTTGTTCCGCCAGGAAGAAGAAGATCCTTCGCGCGACTCCGCCATCGTCAACGACCTGGCGGCCGCCCGCCTGTGGCCCGGCGGCCACGCCGTAGGCAGCCGCATTTGTATCGACTGTTCACCCGGCCGGCCGCCACAATGGAGACAGGTGATCGGCGTGGTGGGCAGTATCCGTCACGCGGGCCTCGATGAGCCGCCCGGCCTCCAGGTCTACCTATCCGGCGGCGCGCTATCGTCCGCCAATTTCCTGGTGGTTCGCAGCAGCCGGCCCTTCGGCGCGTTGGGACAGGCCATTCGCCGCGCGGTGGCCGCAATCGACCCTAACCAGCCGGTTTTTCTGAGCGCCGGTATGTCCACGCTCATCGGCGACTGGCTGTCCGACCGCCGCTTCATCGTGACGCTGCTGGGCATTACCGGATTCCTGGCGCTCCTGCTTTCGGCGGCCGGGGTGTACGGCGTGGTTGCGTATGTCACCTCGCGGCGCACGCAGGAGATCGGCGTGCGGGTGGCGCTCGGCGCTACGCCCGGCCAGGTTCGCGCTCTGATCTTCCGCCAGGGCATGCAACTGGCCGTGATGGGGATCGCCTGCGGCCTGCTGCTGGCGATCGCGTTGGCGCGCCTGCTCAGCCACTGGCTTGCGGGTCTCCAGGCTGACAGTCCGGCGCCCGCCGGCATGGCCGTGGCGCTGGTCGCCGCCTTCGCCGCCCTGGCCTGCTGGATTCCCGCCCGCCGCGCCACCCGCCTCGACCCGGTGGCGGCGCTCCGCGAGGAATAATCGGGCGTGGCTGGCGGCGCCGAACACCTCATGCCAGCAGGTGATCCAGCTTCTCAATCAGTTCCCTGGCGCGAATGGGCTTCGAGACGTAATCGTCCATTCCCGCCCGCAGACAATGCTCCCGGTCCCCCGACATGGCATGCGCCGTGAGCGCGACGATGGGGATGTGTTTCCCGGTCTGGCGTTCCCCGTCGCGGATTAATGCGGTGGCCTCGAACCCATCCATCTGGGGCATCTGCACATCCATCAGGACGACGTCGAAGGACTGTTCCGCGAGCTTCCTGAGCGCCTCGCGGCCATCCGAGGCGACCGTCACCGAGCATTGCTGTTTTTCCAAAAGGTGTACCGCCAGGCGTTGATTGACCAGATTGTCTTCCGCCAGCAAAATCTTCCAGGAGCGCCGCGGAGCGCCTGGCTGGCAGGTGGGGGTTTCGTGGTTCTCCTCGCCTCCCTCGGGGGTAAGGGCCTTGACCAGGGCCCGGCAGAG
>JASHSS010000451.1 GCA_030038565.1 Bryobacteraceae bacterium | reverse complement strand
TAGCTTGTCCATATGCTCCAGAATACCGTCCAGTTCGGCCTGGAAGCGCGCGATCTCCGCGCTCGAAAGATTCAGATTCGCCAGCGCGGCGACATACCGAACCTGCTCTTCGGAGATTCTCACGCCAGCGCCTTCTTACGCGAAGCGCGATAGATGCTGCGCAAGACCGGATCGGCGATGCCGTTGGCTTCGTCGTTCGGGGCGGAGGCCCGCGCGCGCGCTCCCGGAAGCGTGCCCTGCGGATTGCCGGCGCGTTGCGCCTCGCGGCGCAGCGGAACCACCCGGAATTCCAGGTGTTCCACCGCTCCCCGCCCGAGGCTCTTTTCCAGATTGTGCAGTATTTGAGCGGATAGCGACATCAACTGGGTGCGCCAGATCTGGTCTTCCACTTCGATCACCAGGTGGCTCCGCACCAGCCGCGTCGCCCGCGCATGGGCCGCGATCCGCTTGCCCACCGCGCCCGCCCAAACCGCACAGGCGAGTTCCTCTGGACTGATTGTGCCCCCGGGCAGTTGCATGCCGCCAAACAGCTTGCTGGCGCGTTCCATCGTTCGGACTGTCATTTTATCATGGGCGGCGGCTGCAACCGGCAAAAATCGGGTTCGGCTTTCGGCCCAAGCGCGCAGGTTTCTCTAAGCCGATCCCCGACCCAGGCGCCTCCAACGCTGGGGCAGGCGATTCGCCTGCCCAGGCCTGCCCAAAAGCCGTGTCGCGGCGTGCGTCTTCAGCCAGCCAATCACCGCCCGCCTATGCCAGTTCGAGTTCGATCCTCTTGCCGGCGGCGTCCAGCTTGGCGATGCGGAAACTGCGGATCTGCCCCGCGCGGGCGCCTTCCCGCTTCGAGCGGCCGCTCTGCCCGCCCTTCCACTTGGCCTCCAGCATGGAGCTCAGCGAAGAGAGATCGCTCCTCGGTTCGGGAGCCGCGGCCGGCTCCAGCGCGGCGGCTTCCGCTTCGCCCATCCGGCAGCTTCCGTGCACCCCTTCGCCCAATTCCACCCGCGCCCGCCCGCCTGAAACTTCGCTCACCCGCCCGGTCACCAGGTCGCCCTCTTTGTGCTCGGCAATGTATTCGTCCAGGCTCGTGGGAACCAACTGCTTCATGCCCAGGCGCAGACGCCGCTTTTCCACGTCCGATTCCAGCACCAGCGCCTTCACCACCTGCCCCACCTTCACCACTTCCTGCGGATGATTGAGGCGCTTGTCGGCGGCCAGGTCGCCGATGTGGATCATTCCCTCCACCCCTTCCGCAAGCTGCACGAACAAGCCGAACTTCTGCAAGCTCGTGACGGTTCCCTCCACCACCGCGCCCACCGGGAACTTCTGCGGCACTTCCGCCCACGGGTCGCCCAAAGCCTGCTTGAGTCCCAGCGAAATGCGCCGCTCCGCCGGGTTCACGCCCAGGATCACCACGTCCACCTGTTCCCCGGGCTTCACCACATCCGAAGGCTTGCGCACCTTCTTCGACCACGACATCTCGGAAAGGTGGATCAGCCCTTCCACGCCTCTTTCCAGTTCCACGAAGGCCCCGAAATCGGCCACCCGCGTCACCGATCCGTGCACCCGCTCGCCCACTTTGTATTTTTCCGCGACCAGTTCCCAAGGGTGCGGCTGCAGCTGTTTCATGCCCAGCGAAATGCGCCGCTTGGCGGGATCCACTTTCAGAACCTTGGCCTCCACCGCCTGCCCCACCGTCAGCACATCCGCGGGCTTGTTCACGCGGCCCCAGGAAATGTCCGCCACGTGCAACAGCGCGTCCACCCCCCCGATGTCCACGAACGCCCCGTAGTCGGTCAGGCTGCGCACCGTACCATGCACCACCTCGCCTTCCTTGACTTCCGTGTACCGCCGCTCCTTGGCCGCGCGCTCCTCTTCCTCCAGGATGGCCCGCCGGTCCACCACCACGTCCTCATCCGCTACGTCCAGCTTGATGATCCGGCAACTGATCTCCTGCCCCACCAGCTTTTCCATCTCGGCCGCATCTTTGGCCCCGCTGCGCGAGGCAGGCATGAACGCCCGCACCCCCACGTCCACACTCAATCCGCCCTTGATGACGCCCGAAACCACCCCGCTGATGGCGGCCTTATCGGCAAAGGCCTTTTCCAGCGCCGACCAGTCCTTGGGCCGCTCCACTTTGAGCCGCGAAAGTTCGTAATAGCCTTCCGGATCGCGCCCTTTGATGGTGACCACCAGCTTGTCGCCCGCCTTCACCGTTTCCCCGGCGCTCTGGAAATCCGCCAGCGGCAGGATTCCCTCGGTCTTGAAGCCGATATCGACCAGCACCGAATCGCTGGTGACCGCGACAACGGCGCCCTCCAGTCCTTCGTGGGCTTTGTGGGAATGAGCCTGTTCGTACTGCGAGAGAATCTCGCCGAACGACTCATCGGGTTCGTTTGTAGGTTGGGACACCGGGGGGACACGCCGTCCGGCATCCAGAGCGCTCGAGTTGGCCATGGGACGTTTCGCTTCTATTGTGGCATACTCCAGACTGGGAAACACGCTTGCCCGCTCACCCCTATTGGGACTGGCTCCGGCCCGTCAAATTGCAAGACCTCGTCTGGCTGCTCCTGTTCGGCGCACTGGCCGCCACCACCGAACGAGGCGACCCGTGGGTGATCGCCATGCTGGCCGCCTTGGCCATCTTACAGGTCCTCGAAACCAAGCTGGCCATGCTTTCCAGCCAACGCGGCCGCATCTACTGGAACCTGCTCAAACTCCTCCTCGGGGTGGTCCTCATCGGCTACACCGGAAACCACATGTACACCGAAAGCGGCATCCCCATCGGCGGTATCGAGAGCCGCTACTGGATGGTCCTGGCGGTGCCCATGATCTCCGCCGCCACCGCTTTGGACGTGGGTGGAACACTGGTGTTCAGCCTGCTCGCGGCCGGATCGTACCTCATGTTTCTGCTGCCGCCGTTCTTCGACTGGAAGCAGTTGAAGCTCGACTCGACCAGCGTTACCGACGTTGTCCTGCGCGCCGCCTTTCTGGCCATGGTGGGAAACCTGGCCAACATCCTGGCCGAGGACTTGCGCGCTCAGAACCAGAAATTCCGCCGCACCGCGGAGAAACTCGCCGAGGCCAACGTGCACATCCAGGAGGCCGAAGAGGCCGTGCGCCGGTCCGACCGCCTTGCCGCGCTCGGCCAGCTCTCCGCGGGCCTCGCGCATGAACTCCGCAATCCTCTGGGAACCATCAAGGTATCGTCGGAAATGCTGGGCCGCTCGGTGGCCTCGGAAAACGAAGTGGCCCGCGAAGTCGCCGGGTTCATCGCCACCGAAGTGGACCGCTGCAACAGCCTCATCACGCGCTTTCTCCAGTTCGCCCGCCCCCTCGAATTGCGCCTCGAGGCGGCCGACCTCGCGCAGGTGCTCGATCGCGCCATTCAGTCCGCCGAGCGCGAGGCGCCCGGAATCGCCGTCTACCGCAACTACGCCCCCGAGATTCCGCCCTTCCCCATGGATGCCGAGCTCCTCGAGCGCGTCTTCTACAACCTCGTCCTCAACGCCGCCCAGGCCTCTCCGTCCGGCGGCGCCGTCACCGTGAAAACCCGCGCCGCCGGCGGAACCGCCGAGATCGCCGTCATCGACCGCGGCGCCGGCATCCACCCCAAACACATCGACACCATCTTCAATCCCTTCTTCACCACCAAGCCGACCGGCGTGGGCCTCGGCCTCGCCATTGTCTCCAAAATCGTCGATGAACACGGCGGTAAGATAACAGTGGAAAGCGAACTCGGCAAAGGCAGCGTCTTCCGCGTGTTGCTTCCCATCGAACGTCCCGAACCGGGCCCGCCGGCCGAAGCCTCCTCATGAAGAAACGCATTCTGGTAGTCGAAGACGAAGAAAAGCTGCGCCGCGTCATCGAGCTGCAATTGACCTCGGCGGGCTTCGATGTGGACAAGGCCGCCGCGGCCGAAGATGGCCTCCGCCTGGTGGACCGCGCCGACCTCGTGCTCACCGATCTCAAGCTGCCCAACATGGACGGGCTCCAGTTTCTGGCCCTCATCCGCCGCCAGAATTCGCAGGTGCCCGTCATCATGATGACCGCCTTCGGCAGCGTCGAAACCGCCGTGGGCGCGATGAAAGCCGGGGCCACCGATTTTCTGCTCAAGCCCTTCTCGCTCGATCACCTGATGCAGGTCGTCCACAAGGCCCTCGAAATCCGCGCCCTCCGCGACGAAAACCGCCAGTTGAAAGCCGAGCTCGGGAGACGCTATGAGTTCGATAACATCATCGGCCGCAGTCCGGCCATGCAGGAAATCTTCGCCACCATCGAGCGCGTGGCGCCCACCCGCGCCACCGTGCTGCTGGCCGGCGAGAGCGGCACGGGCAAGGACTTGATTGCGCGCGCCATCCACTTTCATTCCCCGCGCAAAGATCGGCCGCTGGTGAAGATCAACTGCGCCGCCATCCCCGAAAACCTCATGGAGAGCGAGTTGTTCGGCTACGAGAAGGGCGCCTTCACCGGCGCGCAGACCAGCAAGCCCGGCAAGTTCGAGCAGGCCGATACGGGCACCGTGTTTCTGGACGAAATCGGCGACGTGCCCGCCCCCATCCAGATCAAGCTGCTGCGCATTTTGCAGGAGCGCGAATTCGAGCGCCTCGGCAGCAACCAGACCCGCCACATCGACGTGCGGGTGATCGCCGCCACCAACCAGGACCTGCGCGCGGCCCTCGAGCAGGGCACCTTCCGCGAAGACCTGTATTACCGGCTCAACGTCGTGCCGCTCAATATTCCGGCGCTCCGCGAGCGCAAGCAGGACATCGCCTTTCTGGCCAACCATTTCGTCAAAAAGCTGGCGCCCGACACCGGCTGCCAGGTCGAATCCATCACCGACGCCGCCATGCAAAAGCTGATGGCCTACCACTGGCCCGGCAACGTCCGCGAGCTCGAAAACGTCATCGAGCGCAGCCTGGTGATGGCCACCGGAACCCAACTCGACGCCGGCGATATCAGGCTCGAACCCCCTCCCAGCCCGCGCCGCGCGCAGTCCGGCGGCGGCGATTCGCACTTCGTCCCCGAAGGCATGAGCCTCGACCAGTACGAGCAGGAGATCATCAAGGAAGCCCTGCGCCGCGCCGATGGCAACAAGAGCCAGGCCGCGCGTTTGCTGGGCCTCACCCGCAACGCCCTGCGCTACCGCCTGACCCAGATGGGCATGGAAGCCTAGCCCGCCGCGGGGGCCCAAGGCAAAAGCTCGTGGCGAGGATTGACCGGGCCGCGTAACGTCTGATTGGCGTCGATTCGGCTGATGGCTTTAGGCCATGGCGCACGTGGCCCGGAGTAACCTGAGGTAACTCCGGTGCGTTCCAATGCCGTGCATCCCTCTATATGAAACCCGAGCCGTCGCTTAAAGCGGTTTCACGGATCACAGGGAAAAGACCGCTGTTCTGTCCAAATCTTGGGGTCCATTCATAGGAACTCTGGTTACCAGCATGTCTAGATTATCAGGATGTCCATGAAATGCCGTACAGCTCGCACAACTATCCAACGTGTTACGTCGACCGCTCAAGTGTACCGCCTGTAACGCCCGCAACCCTTCGCCGTTCCAGATATCGATCAAACTGTTGATGTTTGCGTCGCCGACAGCAAGCTTGTTGTTCCAGTCAACGCAGCAGACAGTCACAATGCCATTTGCCTTGACCACCAATTCATAAAATGGCAGCGGACACACCAGGCGGTCGCTGTGGCCAAACTGCACTAACCGCTGGTTCGCGTCCGCGCTACCCCAGTTATGTAAGGACTTGATTCCAATCGTATCGGCTATCTCAGCGTACTGGCTTCGAAATTCTTCTGGCGTGTCGCGCAAGTTGTTCGATACAAGCTCGGCGTGGATGTGTAAACGAATACCAGCCGCGTCCCGCATCGATCGGAAGGCGAGGAGGTTGTCGCGAATCTCGGTCGCCAAGAACCTGGAGCCAGTCGCCTCGCGGTAACCGTTGTCGCTGGTGGAGTAGACGGACAGCCGGAGGTACGTCAGGCCAGACTCCAATAGTTGTTGAGCCGTGTCACCTTTTAGCCGTGAGCCGTTAGTAGTAACCTCCAGCCGACTCCCAACCCCATTCCGTGCGCACTGCGCAATCATCGAGGTAGGTGTGGATTTAACAACGGCTCGCCGGTATGAAAGAACCGAATCACGCGGGGGCGGATGGAACGTAGCTGCGGAAGCAGGCGGTCCCATAGATTGGGCGAGAGCGAGGTGAAGTAACCGGCGGATGTGCAGTAATCGGGGAATGATTCCGGACAGATCGAGCAGCGAAAGTTGCAGATGTTCGTTGGTTCAATGTAAATGACGAACGGGAATGGCAGCGGAATATGGGAACCGAGGTCAATACGGCTGGACATTAAAGCCAGTATCCTCCGGCCCACCGTTTTCCGCGTCTTCCATTTGGATAACAACGGTTTGCTACCTGATGTTAGCGGTCGGACAGAGCGGCGAGCGTAGAGCGGCGCGTAATCGGCCACCTCAGTGTGCGTGACTGGGATCTGAATCTGCCTCACCCCGACAAGGCAAGGGCGGCGGTGCTCAATAGCCGCCATCGAAGGAATCCCAGCGAGGGAACCGGCAGGCCATGGACCAGTTCATCGTCAACGGCAGGCTCCGCCGGTCCCGCGCCTCGCACACGAACCTGCAGATGCCGGCCTGCTCACTCCGGATCTGGCGGCTGACATCCGGCGAGTCGAACGAACCCCGGCTGTAGATTCAGAATTTCCGCCACCCCAGCCTTGGACCAGCGCGCCCCGGCCACGGCCCGCAGGACGCATCGCGGGAATTTGCTTCCTCGGTCTTGCCGGGGACTATAGTAACTGGTATGAACTTGCGATGGCTTCTTTTGACAGCTCCGGCGGTCCTGCTCCTGGCCGCCGAAGCTTCCCTGGTCGAGCCCAAAGACCTCGCGGCGCAGCTCTCCGGCCCGGCGGTCCATCCGGCCGTTTTTCAGGTGGGGCCGAACGTGCTCTACCGCAGCAAACATATTCCCGGCGCGGTCTACGCCGGCCCGGGATCCAAGCCCGAAGGCTTGGACCTGCTCAAAGCCGCTGTAGAGAAACTGCCCCGCGATCGCGACCTGGTGATTTATTGCGGCTGCTGCCCCTGGGACCGCTGCCCCAACATCAAGCCGGCCCTTGAGCTTCTCCAGAAGATGGGATTCACCCACGCGCGCGCCATGCACGTTCCCACAAATTTCAAGACCGACTGGATCGACCACGGTTACCCCGTGGAATCCGCCCTGCCATAAACCGGCCCACCCGGAGCCGCCGGCGTAAAGCCGGCCATTGCGGCACGGCTGGCGGCGCCGTTCACCAACAATCCCGCGAAATCTCCTCTTTCGCTTCAAGACTTTAACCTCCGAAACCCCCTTCCTCCTCCATCCCCCGTGCGACCCTGAAATCGGGTCCGCACCCCCTTATGACCAAAACACAACCGCACCACCCCGATGGCGCCCCCAGCCATCCCTCCACCGGCCCTCGCTCCGTCGCCGGCAAGGCCCGCTCCTCCATGAATGCCTTGAAAACCGGCCTTTATGCCAGGTCCCTCATCATCCTCGGCGAAGATCCCGCCGCCCTCGCCACCCTCACCGATGAGTACTTTGAGCGCTACCGCCCCGCCACTCCCGAAGAGCGCGACCAGGTCGATATCCTGGTCCGCTCCGTCTGGACCCT
>JASHSS010000450.1 GCA_030038565.1 Bryobacteraceae bacterium | reverse complement strand
GTTTCCGACGAGAACAACATCCGCAACCTCGACACTTACAAAGGTTACCTGGCGCGCCTGGCCGATCCACGCGGCCTCTCCGAGCAGGCCGCCAAGCGCATCCTGGCTGAGGCCAAGCCCATCTACTGGTTCACCGGCGGACTCCACAGCGCCGAAACCGGACCGCCCGAAATGCTCATGGAACTGGCCTACCGCCTAGCCGTGGAGGATTCGCCGCTCTTCGATAACATCCGCAAAAACGTCATCGTCATGATCACCCCAGCCGCCGAACCTGATGGCCGCGACCGCTACACCGACTGGTACTACCGCTATAAGATCTCCGAGGAAAACGAGAACGATCGCGTGGCCGGACCTCCTTACTGGGGCAAGTATATCCTCCACGATAACAACCGGGACATTAATTACTCCCAAATAACCATGCGCAACTGGCTGAAGTTCTATCTGGAATGGCACCTGCCGATTATGCACGACCTGCATGAATCCGAGCCGTTCATGTACACCTTCAGCGGCCAGGCGCCCCAGAATCCTACCCTCGATCCCATCCTCTACGCCGAGCTGCCCTGGTTTTCAAATTTCGAGATGACCAAGATGATTTCCTATGGCATGCCCGGCGTCTGGACCCACGCCTTCGTGGACATGTGGTCTCCCGGCTACCTCGGGTTCATGTCGTCCAACCACAATGGGATGCTGCGTATGTACGAGACTTTCGGCAACGGCGGCGCCAACACCATGCTGCGGCACGTCGATGGGGGCGGAGGCGGCGGTGAAGGCGGAGGGCCTCCCGGAGGCGGCAGCATGACCACCCGCGAATGGTACCGTCCGCTGCCTCCATACCGGCAGGTGGAATGGTCCATGCGGAATAACACCAATTACATGGAAACCGGCATTCTCTCGGCCCTGGAGCTTACCGCCAGTCTTTCCCATACCGTGCTCGAGAACTTCTACGATAAGAGCTTTAACTCCGTGGAAACCGGCCGCACCAAGCCTCCTTACGGTTACGTCCTCCCGGCGGGGCAACCCGATATGACACGCGTTGCGTTTATCGTTAATACTCTGCGGCTGCAGGGGATCGAGGTAGGCCGCTCGACCGGCGAAGTGAAGCTCAAAGACGGCGTGTTTCCCGCCGGTTCCCTGGTCATCAAGAGTAACCAACCCTATGGGCGCCTGGCGAAGATCCTGCTCGAGAAACAGACCTATCCGGACCCCAACCTGCGGACTTACGACGATGCCGCCTGGACCATGGGTCTGATGAGCCACGCCGAGGTTCGCGAAATCGGCGATCCGGCCCTGCTGGATGTAGCGGTCGACCCGGTCGACACCCTGACCATCGCCGGAACCGTCAAGGGCGATGGACCGCTGCTGGCGGTGCTCGCCAACGGCGCTAACTCGACGGCCACCCTACGCTACCGTCTCAAAGATGTGAAGTTCGAGGCCCTGGAACAACCGGCCAGGGCCGCCAATACGGATCTGCCCGCCGGCACCCTGTTGCTCGAATCCAGCCCGCGCGCCAAATCCGAGATCCAGAAACTGGGTCTCCAGGCGGTGGCCCTGGAGCAGGCGCCCGCCGGACACAAACACCTCGTGGACCTGCCGCGCACGGCTGTCTTCAGTACCTGGGGCAGCACCCAGGATGTCGGCTGGGTGCGCTACGCCTTCGACCATTTCGAGGTCAATTACGACCTGATCTACAAGGAGCGCATTCGCAAAGGCAACTTACGCTCCAGTTACGACGTGATCGTAATTCCCAGCCAGGGCGGCCGCGGGGGGGCCAAGTCCCTGGTCTTCGATATCGAGCCCAAGGTTGGCCGGCCCCTGGCCTATACGAAGACTCCCGAGTTTCCCAGCCTGGGCGCCTATGGCCAAAGCGACGATATCACCGGCGGCATGGGCCTGGCGGGAGTTGCCGAGCTGGATAAGTTCGTCCAGGATGGCGGCGTGCTGATTACCCTGGGCGCTTCCAGTTACCTGCCCGCGGATTTCGGCTTGGCCCACACGGTGGATGCCGCCCGGCCCTCCGCGCAGTTTTACGCGCCGGGGCCGATCGTGCAGGCCGACATTCTCCGTCCCCTGCATCCCATCTTCTACGGCTATACGCAGCGCAGCGTGGCCGTACGCTACGCCAACGGTCCCCTGCTGCGCGTTCCCACGGAACAGCGCGGCGAAGTGCTCATGCAGTTCGAGGGAACCGAAAGCTCGGTCCTCAGCGGCCTGATGAAAGGCTTCGCCGAAACCCGCAACCGCCCGGCCATTATCGACGCCCCGGAAGGGCGAGGCAGGGTGGTACTTTTCGCAACAAACCCCTGTTACCGCTGGCAGAACCTGGGCGAATTCAACATGTTAATGAACGCCATTCTGCACTACAATGACTATCCGGCTCCGGCCGCGCCACCGGAGCCTCGCGGAATTCCTACCGGCGGACAATAACAGGCTCAGGCGCGGTTGCGCGGCGTGCATCGGAGTCGCGCCGCGTGTATCATAGGCGAACGGGAACGGCGCTTCGGGTGAGGCGCCGAGGGTACACCCATGGATCAACAGGTTGGACGATACAAAATTGTAGGGAAGCTCGGCAAGGGCGCGATGGGCATGGTCTTTCTGGCCGAAGACCCTCTGTTAAATCGACAGGTGGCGATGAAAACCATCGACCTTACCGTGGAAGAACCGGATCACAGCGCCTTTCTGCGCGACCGCCTGCTGCGGGACGCGCGCGCCGCCGCCGCCCTTTCCCATCCCCACATCGTGGGCGTCTACGACGTGCTGGAAGAGGGCGATCGTGCCTGGCTGGTGATGGAATACGTCCACGGGGAAACCCTGGCCCAACGGATGGCCTCCGGGGCCCTCGATACGCCCTCCGCCATCCGCATTCTCGGCGAAGTGGCGGCGGCTCTCGACTATACCCACGCGCGCGGCGTGATTCATCGCGACATCAAGCCGACCAACATCATGATCGACGCGCACGGTTCAGCCAAAATTATGGATTTCGGTATCGCCCGCCTGTCCGGCGGCCGCACCACCACCCCTACCGGCATGGTGATGGGCACCGTCGAATACATGGCTCCCGAGCAGGTCAAGGGCGAACCCCTGGATGGCCGCGCCGATCAGTTCGCGCTGGCGGCCGTGGCTTACCAGGTATTGACGGGAAGCACGCTCTTCGGACCCCAGTCCTTCACCACCCTCACCTACAAGTTGGTACATGAGCCGCCGCCCATGCCGCGCGTGCGCAATCCCAATCTGCCGCCGGGCGTGGATACGGTGCTCTCCCGCGCCCTGGCCAAGCAGCCCGCCGAGCGTTTCGTGAACTGCTGCGGCTTCATTGCGGCCCTGGCGGCGGCACTGGGCGGGGAGGTTCCCGCCTCGGCGCCTACGAGTATCACCACCGCCGGAGCGGCGCCCGGCAAAAAGTGGGTGTGGGCCGGAATCGGGGCGTTGGTGCTGGCCAGTCTGGCCTTGGGGGCTTTCGTTGTTATGCACCGGCGGCATCCGGTCGCCCCGCCCGTGACCGTCACCAGCCAATCGGCCACTCCATCGCCCGCGGCACCCTCGGCTGTACCGGCGCCCGCGCCGGTTTCCACGCCGCCCACCACCACGCCGGGCGCCGCGCCGCCGTCCGTGGCCAACACCGCTCCCACGCCGGCGCCGCCCACCCCGGTTCAATCAGCCCCTGTTAAATCACCCCCGGCTCAGCCGACGCCGGCGGACCAGGCGCCTCCCGTGGAGGCCCCGCCCCCGATGGAACCGAAACCCAACGTTGCCGACCGGTCGCTCGACCAGGCCCGCGCGTTGATCCAAAAGAAGGATTACGTGAACGCCGTAGTGCTGCTCACCAGGGTCATTAACGCCAATCCAAATTCCGCGCAGGCCTACGAATTGCGCGGCTTGGCCAACCAGCAACTCAACCTGTTCCAGAATGCCATCCCGGATTACTCCGCGGATCTGCGTCTCAATCCCACGCACGCCTTCGCGCTGCACCAGCGCGGGATCTGTTACGCGCAATTGAACCAGGATGACGCCGCCCTGTTGGATTTCAACAGGGCCTTGCAATTGCGCCCCGATTTCACTGCTACGTATGTCACGCGAGGCTACCTGTTCAACAGGCGGCACGAGTATAACCGGGCCATCGTCGATTTCACCCACGCCATCGCCCTGGCTCCCCGGGATGCCAATGCCTACCGGGGCCGCATGATCGCCCGCCGCCAGGCCGGCGACATAGCCGGCGCCGAGCAGGACCAAGCCATGTTCAACCAGCTCCGGCAGCAGTGAGCCGGTCCCGGAATTCCGCCGGGGACCGTTCCCGCGGGTTCATTACCCGGCGAAATCCCGTGCCGCGGCCGCCGTCTTGCGGATGTCTTCTTCCGTATGGGCCGCCGAAAGGAAGGCCGCTTCGAATTGCGAGGGCGCCAGGTAAATGCCTCGATCCAGCATGTGGCGGAAAAATCTACCGAAGCGCGCGGTATCGGAGCGCTTGGCCGATTCCCAATCCGTCACCGGCCCATCCTGGAAGAAGAAGGTGAACATGGAACCGACGCGGTTTACGCTCACGCCCGGCGGATGGCCGGCGCAAACCTCGTCGCCAAGTGACTCCAGCCGCTGGTACACTTCCGGGTGGGCCTTCAGATGGCGCAGCATGGCCAGCCCCGCGGCCACCGCCAGAGGGTTCCCGGAGAGTGTCCCCGCCTGGTAAATGGGCCCCATCGGCGCCACCCGGCTCATGATGTCGCGCCGTCCGCCGTAGGCGCCCACCGGCAGCCCGCCCCCAATCACTTTGCCCAGCGTCGTCAGGTCCGGGCGGATCCCGTAGCGCTGCTGCGCGCCGCCGAAGGCCACCCGGAAGCCGGTCATCACTTCGTCGAAGATCAGCAGCGCGCCGTCGCGCGCGGTGATTTCCCGCAACGCCTCCAGGTAGCCGGCTTGCGGCGGCACGCATCCCATGTTGCCCACCACCGGCTCCACAATCACCGCCGCAATGCGCCCCGCGTGCGCGCGGAAAGCCTGTTCCACCGCGTCCACGGAATTGTAGGGCAGCGCGATTGTGGTATCGCAAAACGCCTGGGGTACGCCCTGCGTATCGGCAATCCCCAGCGTGGCCAGCCCCGAACCGGCCTTCACCAGCAGCGAATCGACGTGCCCGTGATAGCAGCCCTCGAACTTCACCGTCAGGTCCCGCCCCGTGAAGCCGCGCGCCACCCGGATCGCCGACATGGTGGCCTCGGTGCCCGAGTTGACCAGCCGCACCATCTCGATCGAAGGCACCGCCCCGGTTATGGCTTCCGCCATCTCGACTTCCTGTTCCGTCGGCGCGCCGAAACTGGTGCCGATGCTTAGAACCCGCTCGAGCGCCGCCAGAATCTCGGGATGCCGGTGTCCCAACAGCAGCGGCCCCCACGACCCCACGTAGTCGATGTACTCGTTACCGTCCACGTCGAAAATGTGGGAGCCTTCGCCGCGCGCGAGGAACGGCGGGCTGCTACCCACGCTGCGGAACGCCCGCACAGGCGAATTGACGCCACCCGGAATGAGTTCCTGGGCACGCCGGAAGAGGGTTTCAGATGTGGAGCGAATCATGCGTCAAGCCTTGGTGGGACAGGCCTCCAGCCTGTCCAGGGCAGGCCGAAGGCCTGCCCCACCCAAAAACCCCGCGTCATGCGCGGGCTTTCCGCGGCATCAGGCGGCTGAAGCCCAGGCTCATTCCGATTTCGTACAGGCTGCCGTTGAGGTTTTCGAGCAGCCGCCGCTTCAGCCCCAGGTACGGCTGCTTTCCCGAGAACAAATCCTGCATCACGCTCGAAAACCGCGGGCTCCGCCGCGTGAACTGCACCATGCGGGAAGGTACCGCGCCGAACAGGAAGCGTCCCAGAAAAATCCGCTTGGCCAAGCGTGAGCCGAACTCCAGGTCGGCCGCGAAATCGCGCCGCAGCACGCGCCGGTAATGCGTGACGCGCTCGGCCAGCCCACCCACCTCGGCCAGCAGCGACCGCGCCGCCAGGTCCCCCGAGCGGATGGCGTAATACAATCCCTCGCCGGTGATCGGATCCACCAGCCCGGCCGCGTCACCCACCGCCATCCAGCCGTCGCCGGCCACCCGGTTGGTCTTCCAGGAGCGCGTGTCCAGGCTGGGAAGCAGGTGGCTGTAGAAGGTGGCGCCCCTGGCTGAGAGGCCCCGCTCCACCATGTACTGCTCCAGGCGCTTCCGCAGCGTCGCCGCCGGCACGCCTTTGCCGCAAATCCCCACCGAGAGATGCTGGCAGCGCGGGAAGACCCAGATGTAGCCCTCCAGGTGCGGCAGAAACTGGATGTCGATACACGCCTGCTCGCCTTGCACGTAGTAACCCAGCGCCGACATGGTATCGTCGGGCCCCAGTTCGGTTCCCACCTGCCGCAGCGGGTTGCGCGCCCCCGTGGCCACGATGCAGAAATCGGCGTCCGCCACTCCGCCCGAGGTGCGCAGCCGCCATGACGACCCGCAACGCGCCATTTCGTTCACCCGCGCCTTCTCAATCTGCGCCCCGGCGCGTTCGGCGCGATCCAGCATCATGCGATTCAGGTCGAACCGCGAATAGATCAGCAGCGGCTCGTTCAGTTTGAGCGAAACTTCGCCCGCGCGCGGCGCCGCCAGCACGGTCTCGGTCACCAGCCGCTTGGGCGTGGGATTATCGATCAGAAACGGATATTGATGGTAAGCCTTGTAGGTGAGGCCGCCGCCGCAGGGCTTTTCCCAGGCCAGTTTTTCGTCGAAGAGCTGCACGCGCAAACCAGCCGAGGCCAGTTGCTCGGCGGCGAACGCTCCCGCCGGCCCTCCACCCAGGATGGCGACTTGCTTCATTACTTTTTGCCGACGGGTGGAAGGTCCTCGGGCGAAGGCATTTTGTCCGCTCCACCCGCGGGCACGCCCGTTCCGCCGTGTGGGTTCTCGCCCGGCATCGCTCCGCCATGCGGGTTGGCGCCCGCGCTGCCGGGAGCATTTGCGCCGTGCGGCGCCCCCCCTCCGGCATCCTGCCGCCCGGTCACCACCCATTTGCTGTTGCGCTGTTCCAGGTGATACTTCATCGACATCCCGCTGGCCGCCGGACCTCCCTTGGGGGTAATCGAAGCGGTTACATCGGCCTGGTTTCCGTTGATGTGAACCTCCGTCAGCGCTACATCCATGCCCGACATGTTGAGGCCCAGCGAGGAACTGGCCAGGTGGTCCATCACGCCCTGGCGCACAGCCTCATTATCCCGTCCACCGCGATTGCAGGCGGCGAGCGAAAGAAGAACAGCGAAAACAGCGAAAATACGCACTATTCAATTATACAAGGGCCGGGACGCCGGCCCTGCTCCCGGCGGCAATCCGCCCCTACGCGGCCACGATATTCACCAGCTTGTCGGGCACGGTGATGATCTTGCGCACCTGTTTCCCTTCCAGGAATGGCCGCACTTTTTCATCCGCCAGCGCGCGCGATTCCAACTCCCGGACGGGCGTTCCGAACGGCGCGTAGATGCGCGTGCGCAGCTTCCCGTTCACCTGCACCACGATTTCGGCCTCCTCCTCCTTGGCCAGTTCCTCGTCGTACGAAGGCCAGCACTGGCGGAAGACCGGTCCCTGGTGGCCCAGTTCTTCCCAGATCTCCTGCGCCACGTAGGGCGCAAACGGGGCCAGCAACAGGGCCAGCTTTTCCAGAATCTCCGGCATGGCCGCCGCGGAAATACCGCTCTCCTCGGCGTACAGCACATTCACCAGCTCCATCACGCCGGCGATGCAGGTATTGAAGTGCCAGCGGGTTTCGAAATCCGCGGTGATTTTGCGGACCGTCTGGTGCAGCTTGCGCAGGGTTTTCTTGTCGGAGATCCCCGCGCCGCGCGCCGCGCCGGCGTTGCGTGTGGCGAAGCGGTACACCCGCCCCAGGAAGCGGTAGATCCCCTCCGCGCCCTCGGTGCGCCAGTCCACTTCCTTTTCGGGCGGCGCCGCGAACAGCACGAACATGCGCGCCGTGTCGGCGCCGAACTTCTCCGCCAGCATGTCCGCCCCCACCACGTTCCCCTTCGATTTCGACATCTTGGCGCCTTCCGCGATCACCATCCCCTGGGTGAACATGCGGCGCACCGGCTCGCTGTTCGTAATCAAGCCGATGTCGCGCATCATCTTGGTGAAGAAGCGCGAGTAGATCAGGTGTAGAATGGCGTGCTCCACGCCGCCGATGTACTGGTCGATCTCGAACCAGTAGGCGATCCTGGCCGGATTGTAGGGCATGGCGCTGTTGTGCGGATCGCAGTAGCGGTAAAAATACCAGGACGAATCGATGAACGTGTCCATGGTGTCGGTTTCGCGCCGTGCCGCGCCGCCGCAGCGCGGGCACGTCACGTTGACGAACTCCGGCACGTTTTCGAGTGGCGAGCGGCCCGTCCCGGTGATCTCGATGCGGTCCGGCAGAATCACCGGAAGCTGGTCTTCGGGAACCGGCACAATGCCGCAATGGGGGCAATGAATCACCGGAATCGGCGTGCCCCAATAGCGCTGCCGGGAGATGCCCCAGTCCTTAATCCGGAAGGTGATCGCGGCCTTTCCGAAGCCGTGCTCTTCGGCGTACGCGGACATCCGCCGCCGCGCTTCATCGCTCGCGAGGCCCGTCCACGCGCCGGAGTTCTCCACGATGCCGTCTTCCAGGAACGCTTCCTGCATCCCGGGTTCCGGCGCCAGCGCGCCATCCACCGGGCGGATCACCGGCCGCACTGCGATCCCATATTTGCGGCAGAATTCGAAGTCACGCTCGTCGTGCGCGGGTACGGCCATAATCGCGCCCGTGCCATATCCCATCAGCACGAAATTGCCCACCCAAACCGGGATACGCCCGCCGCTATACGGATTCACGGCAGAGTGTCCGGTGAAGAAGCCTTCCTTTTCGATATCGCCCGGGTCGCGGTTGCCGCGCGCATCTACCATGGCCTTGGCGCGCGCCTTACCGGCGGCGTCCAGCAGCGTCTCGTTGAGCGCATGCTCCGGCGCCAGGATCACGCAGGTCGCGCCGTAGATGGTGTCCACGCGGGTGGTAAAAACGCGAATGGCTTCGCCCGTTTCGAGGCGGAAATCCACCTCCGCGCCTTCCGAGCGCCCGATCCAGTTGCGCTGCATGGTGAGCACGCGCTCGGGCCATCCGCCTTCGAGTTGCCGCATGTCCTCCAGCAACTGATCGGCGTAGGCCGTAATCTTGAGGAACCACTGCTCCAGGGCGCGCTGCTCGACGGGCGTATCTTCGTGCCGCCAGCAGCAGCCCTCTACCACCTGCTCGTTGGCCAGCACGGTTTGGCACTTCGGGCACCAGTTCAGCAGGGCCTTCTTGCGGTAGGCCAGCCCGCGGTCGAGCATCTGGAGGAAGAACCACTGGTTCCAGCGGTAATACTCCGGATCGCAGGTGGCGATTTCGCGATCCCAATCGTAGCTGAAGCCGAAGCGCCGATGGGTCTTCTTCATGGCCGCAATGTTCTGCAGGGTCCACTCGCGCGGCGGCCGTTTGTTGGCGATGGCGGCATTCTCCGCCGGCAGCCCGAAGGCGTCCCAGCCCATCGGGTGAAGCACGTTGAAGCCGCGCATCCATTTGTAGCGCGCCAGCGCATCGCCGATCGAATAGTTGCGGATGTGGCCGATGTGCAGCGTGCCACTGGGATAGGGCAGCATTTCCAGCACGTAGAATTTCGGTTTGTCCGAATTCTCCTCGGCTTTGTAGAAGGTGGCGTCGCGCCAGCGCTCGTGCCACTTCAATTCGATCTGGGTATGGTCGTACGGCTTTTCGGGCATAGCAATCAGAAATGGGGGGCTGAATTCCCATAGTAGCAAGGCTAGCCCACTACACGCTGATGGACGCTAATTCCCGGCAGGCTTCTCCACGTGATCGACTACCACCACTTCCACGGGCCCCTTGGTCCTCCCCAGCCTCAGCCGAGATCCTGCTGCACGGGCTGGAACACCAACGTCGAAGTCGAACGCCCCCGCGATCCCCGTTCGATCTATCACTGGG
>JASHSS010000449.1 GCA_030038565.1 Bryobacteraceae bacterium | reverse complement strand
CAGATGCCGCGCGTGGATTGGTCGCAGGCGCTGCGTCACCTGCCGGAAATGGACATCATCAAGGCGGTGGATGGGCCGCACGGCATCTTCGCCGACCGCGCCGAAGTCTCCACCGGCGGCGCGATGATCAAGCGCACCCCCAACGATCCCGCCTGGTACCGCGGCGGCCTGTGGCACGACAACATGAAGATCAACGTGCCGGGCTTCTGGTTCATGTCCTGGTACGACGTTTCCATCGGCCCTAACCTGGCGGCTTATAACTTCGTGCGTAAGACGGCGCGCCCGGATATCGCCAACGAACAATACGCCGTGATCGCCCCCACCCTGCACTGCGGTTACAAGCGGGCCACCGAAGATACCGTGGTGGGCGAGCGCAGCATGGGGGATGCGCGCCTGGATTACGACGAGCTGACTTACGGATGGTTCGATCACTTCCTGAAAGGCGACGATAACCACGTGCTCCAAACCATGCCCAAGGTGCGTTACTTCACCATGGGTCTGAATAAGTGGCAGTCCGCGGACACCTGGCCACCGGCCGGCGCCCAGCCCATGACGTTGTACCTGGAGAGCGGAGGCAAGGCCAATACCCGTACCGGCGATGGCGTCCTGGCGGCCGCCGCGCCCGCCGCCGATGCCCCCGACGGCTTCACCTACGATCCCATGGACCCGGTACCCTCTTATGGCGGCAACGTCTGCTGCACCGGCAATGCGGTCACCGGCGGAGCATTCGATCAGCGCAAGATGGAGGAGCGGCCGGATATTCTGGTCTACACCTCGGACGCGCTCAAAGACGGGATCGAAGCCAGCGGCCCCATCGAAGTTACCTTATATGTTTCTTCCGACGCCAGGGACACCGATTTCAGCGTCAAGCTCCTGGATGTCTACCCCGACGGCACGGCCTATAATCTGGACGAGACCATCCAGCGCGCGCGCTACCGCGACGGCTACGACCGGCCGCCCGTGTGGATGGAGGCGGGCAAGGTATATAAGGTCGCCCTGTCGCCCATGACCACCAGTAATTTCTTCGGCGCCGGGCATCGCATCCGTCTTGAAGTGACCAGCAGTAACTTCCCGCGGTTCGACCGTAACATGAATACCGGCGGCAATAACTACGATGAGGCGCACGGGGTGGTGGCCCATAACGAGGTGCACCATTCCAGTCAGTATCGGTCGGCGGTCACCCTGACGGTGGTGAAGCGGTAACCCAGGCGGCGGTCCCGGCCGCCTTTCAGGCAAGTGCACTCGCCGGTCATGCTTGCTTTGGCGGCCCTCGCGGCCGGTCCGTGGATCGCCCGGGCGCAGCCTGAAACGGTGATCCGCTCCACTACCAGGCTGGTGGAGATTCACGTGGTTGCCGAGGACAGCCAGGGCCGGCCGGTAACTGGCTTGCGGAAAGAAGATTTCCGGGTTTTCGACGACCGCAAGGAGCGGCCGCTGGCGCTCTTCACCGTGGAAGGGGCCGCGCCCGAGGCGGCTTCGGGCGCTCATCCGGACCGCACTGGCGCGAACGCGGAAAGCGGCTATTCGGTGATTCTGCTGGATTGGCTGAACAGCGGCTTCTTCGACCGGGTTCGCGGCGATGACGCTGTCCGCAAGGTGCTGAAAGTGTTTCAGCCACGCCAGCGGGTCGCGCTGTACGTGCTCGGCATGGAGGCTCCCGGCGCGCCCGATCCGCTACGCATGATCTACGACTTTACCCAGGTTTCGGCGGACATCGCCGGCGCGGTCGAGGACCCGCTCATTCTGCCGAGGCCGGGGATTGCGGACCCGCCCGGCAGGTTCGATGCGCGAACGGGGCCCGGCAGGCGCGCGGTGAGTGCCGAGGAACAGCTTTTCGATTGGAACAACCGGATTCTGGACAGCGTGCAGGCCCTCTCCGATCTGGCCGGCCGCATGGCCCGCCTGCCCGGTAGAAAGAGCCTCGTCTGGCTATCGACCGGGTTTCCCATCACCCTCCAGGGCGCGGCTTACCGCGATGAAGTCGAGCGGCTGCTGGCGCGGTTCAACCGCGAGGACGTGACCGTACACACGGTGAACATCAGGGGTCTTGGGACGGGCGCGGGCGGTTACAGCGACACGTTGGTGGAGATTGCCGGGCGCACCGGCGGGACGGCGTTCAGCGGCCGCAACGATCTGGCCGAGGGCGTGCGGAGCGCGCTCGAAGATATGCGCGCCGGTTACACGTTGGGCTTCGTCGTGCCGGAAGGCGCCGCGCCGGGAATGCACCAGATCCAGGTTCGGGTTGGGAGGCCGCGCGTGGCGCTGCGCTTTCGCGAATCGTACCGCGTAGAGCCGTAGGGACCGCAGCGGGCGGGCAGCGATTCGCCCGCCCAGGACAGGCTGAAGGCCTGTCCCGCCGCGAATGCCTTACCGCTTTGCGCCCGAGCCAAAGTCCCAGAAGATATTACAATACTCGACTTCCTGGGTCTTCCGATAGAGGCTGGACAATTTCAGCCGTTCCACCTCGTCCGGGTCCATGCAGACCGCCACGGTAGCAAATTTGCCGGCCTGGATTTGCTGGTCCATGTCCTTCTGACGGACGATGTGCAGTTGGGCGGACTGAGCCGGTGGCAGCTCCAGGTCGCGGGCATAGGCGAACTGCATGCCCTCGGGCGGCGGATCGCGCAGCAGGAAATAGAGCGGCTCGGAAGCATACAGGGGACCGTTGGGCGGAGTGACCTGGCGGATCTTGGCGGCCACTTTTTGCAGATCCTTCCAGCGATAGGTCTGGCCGTTAGTGTAAATCGCGCGGGCCGCCCCCATGGCGGTCAGAAGGACCAGCAGCAGGGTCGGCAGTAAGGGACGCGCGGGAGCGCCGCGCAAGCGCGTGGCCACTTCGTAGAATCCGGGCGCGGCCAGGATGGCGAGGAAGGGCACCATGAGCACGAAGTAGCGCGTGAAAGTGGGGTGGGCCAGGCCGGTTTCGGCGCCCACGGCCAGAACCAGCCAGCCGCACAGGTAAAGCTCGGCGCGCAGTTTCCGGTCGCATTCGGGCCGGCGGAGGAACCACCACGCGGCGGCGGCCAACACCAGCAGCACGAAGGCCTGCGCGGAACTCAGCCAGGCGGTGGATTCGGCCAGGTCGTGGCCCACGGTGCTGCCCCAGTTTTCATGGCGGAAGGCCGCCTGGTATTGGACGACGTTGAACCACGTCTGGCCAGGCCCCAGGAGGAAGAGGCGCGCCAGCGGCACGAAGGGGATGGCCCCGGCCGCTACGAAGGCGGCGCTCTTGGCCCAGCGCCGGCCCTGGCGGCTGTAGATCGCGATCCAGGCCACGAGCGCCGGAGCGGCCATGGCGCTGAGCAGCGAGCATCCCGCGGCCGCCCCGGCCAGCAGCCCCACGCCCGCCGGTCCCCACAACCCGCGGCGCTCCGGGGTGGCCACGGCCAGCCGGAAAGCCGCCACCGTGAGAAACATGCAGATTCCATAGGCCTGCGCGATGGTTCCCCAGCGGAAGGCCAGTTCGTTCAGACCGAACAACACCGCAGTGGTCAGCGCCGCCGCCAGGCGCCAGGAAGGCACCGGGAAACGGCGGAAAACATAGCCGGCCGCGAGAGCCACCGCCCCCGTGGTGGCCAGCGCCGCCAAGGCCTGCGGGACCCGCCAGCTTTGCCCGAAAATGCGCATCCAGAACGCCATCCACCAGAGGTTCAGGGGGGTCTGGGGGAAGCAGAAATCCAGGTAGGGGCGCTGGCCGGCGTTCACCATCTGGGCCGCCAGCAGGTGGAAGCCGGCATCCCAGGTGAAGGCGATGGATTGCGAATAATAGACCAGCAGGATCCAGAGGGCGGCAAGCACCGCGGCGAGGGTAAGGGCCGGACGATAGCGGTTTGCGGAGGTAAGATCGGTGGGGAGCACAGCTTCTATTTTGGCAGCACTGCGCACGCGGGCGCTTCGCGAGCCGCTATCATCGTAGTATCGCTCGTGCGTATTCGCTTCCTCACCGCGACCCCGCTGGATATCCGTCGCGGCAGCGGCACCTATGTCGGAATCCAGGTGCTGGCCGGAGCCCTGCGGAATCTCGGCCACCAGGTGGCTTATGAGACCCCGCGGCTGCGGCTGCCGGTGTTCACGGCGGAGCGGCTGCTGTTCAACCGCGCGCTCAAGGTCTCTCGCGAATGCGACCTCACCGTGGGCTTCGATATGGATGGCTACCGCATTGCGTCCGAGCGCGGGCACGTAGCGGCGCTCAAAGGGGTGATCGCCGACGAAGCCCGCTTTGAAACGGGGATGACGCGCGTCACCATGGGCATCCAGGCCCGCTGCGAGCGGCGGCACGTGGAGCGCGCGGCGCGCGTGGTGGTCACCAGCCGCTACTCGGCCGGACGGGCGCGCGAATTCTACGGCCTGGCCCAAATGCCTGCGATCGTCCCCGAGCCGATCGACGTGGGCGAGTGGCGGCGACTGCTGGAACTGCATCCCGCCGCCTCCCCGCGATTCACCGTGCTGTTCGTGGGGCGGCACTACCGCCGGAAGCGGGTGGATGTGCTGCTGGACGCGGCGGCGCGGCTGGCCAGACGGGGTCCCGGACGCGCCGCCGGCCTGGAGGTGCGGATTGTGGGGAGCGGCCCCTGCAGCGGCCAGTGGCGGGAGTTGTCGCGGCGTTTGGATCTGGAGGGCACCGTGACCTGGCTGGGTGACGTTTCGCGCGCCGACCTGGCGGCCGAGTACAACCGCGCGGACCTGTTTTGCCTGCCGAGCGTGCAGGAGGGTTTCGGAATCGTGCTGCTGGAGGCCATGGCGGCGGGGACTCCGATTGTGGCGGCGCGCGCCGGCGCGATTCCCGAAGTCGCCCCACATGCCGCGCTGGTGGACCCGGACCGCGCCGAGGCCCTGGCCGCCGCCATCGAAGTGCTGCATGGCTCGCCGGAAGCGCGCGAGGAGCAGCGCCGCGCCGGATTGGCGCGAGTCGAGGAGTTCGACGCGCCGCGCGTGGCCCGGCAGTTTTTAGAAGCCGCGGGGGTGTCCCCGAAAGTTACGGCTTCCACGGGAACGTAAGGCGGGGACGCGGCCAATTGGTCCGGGCATGGCAGTGCGGCTCCCACAAAAGCGGCGAAGCGCAAAGCTCCGCCGACAGATTTCGGGGAAAGTGATGGCTTCGGATCGGGCCCTGCGGAACGGCGGCCCTGCGCCGGCTGATGCCGGCCCTGGCAGGCCGTTGGAGTTTGTATGGATCTCTGTTCTGACTTCCTCTTCGTAACTTTCGACGCGGCGCGCAGAGCGCCGGGAGAATAGGAACCGGTTCCTCGCTCCCCGTAAAGGAGCTGCCTCCTCTCAGCGGGCTTTCCACGGTGGGATTGCGCCGCCTACAGGCCGCCTTACGAACGTTGAAATGCGTGAACAGCCGACTTTAAATCCCCTCGAGTTGGGCACGGCATCGCAAATATCGAACCGGGCTGCTTCTCGGCGAGCGAGCAGCGCTTTTTCCAACCACAGAGTAGCAGGCCGATTTTGGCGTGCCGGACAGGAGGGCCGGTAAACCATTGAGCCGGTTGCGAAGATAGTTCGCGAAACTCGGGAACG
>JASHSS010000448.1 GCA_030038565.1 Bryobacteraceae bacterium | reverse complement strand
ATCGCTTCGGCCCGGCGCGCGGCCGACCGGGAAAAGCAAGCCAATGGGCGGTTGATGATTTCAGCACGCAAGGCCGCGGCGGCCAAAACCGCCGGAGGATCCAGCGGAACTCCCGCGCTGGCGGCAGTGACCCCCACGTCGGATCCCGTGACGGAACTGCAGAAGCGAGACGAAACCCTGAACGATGCGGTGGCTTCCACCCAGCATCTTCGCGACCGGGTCAACGAACTGGAAACACCCGCGAACGCCCCCGACGGCGTGACGCGCAACGAGGCTCGCGCCGGCCTGGAAACCATCGAGAAGAATGCCGGCGCGCTCAGCGATGCGATCAACAACAACCAGGAGGGCTTCGCGGCGCCTAAGGACGCGGAGCCCGGCGATGCCGACTACGAGGCCATGCGAGCGGCCCGCATTAAAGCCAACGACGCTTTCGACAAGTGCTTCGATATCATCCGCACCGAGAAACTGTTTGCCGACGACCAGGTCAGGGCCGCCGGCAGCGATGCCGACCTGCATACCTACCGCGACGCGGCCGTCCGGTATCAAGGGGAAGCCTTGAAGCTGTGGAATCGCGTTCAGAAACTGGACAGCGATCTCGAGCGGGCGCGCGAGTGGTACGAAAAGGGCGACTACGGAATGGGTGCGAAGGTTTTCGACGAGTTGGAGAGCAAGGCCATACTGCTCGAAGACGAGGGCCGGATGCTGAAGAAGGACCGGCCGGTGGGAGACTGGGACATCGACTATGCCGAACTGTCGGGCGGCCATATTCAACTCAAGCCGGAATTTCGCGGGAAGCGCACTCGCAGTGAATTCTATCCGCATGACTACTCAGCAGCCACCATCAATCGCATGTGGCTCCAGATTGGTTCGGTCCACACTGGTGACGACGGTAACCAATATTGGGAGTATCGACACAAGAAATCGCCGCGCGGCGACTTTATGTGGCTGGTCAACGATGACAGGGAGCAGCCGACCCTGGATCACACTGCCCCGACGGTGCTGGCGCACTGGAATTATCAGGGCGGCCGAACCACTGACTACCCGCCGCGCAGAAGCTTCTATGATTTCCAAGGTGCTGCTTTAGTGGTGGTCCCAAAGACCTTGAACTCGAGCGCCGGAGGCCGCGACCCGGACTCCTACACGCCCATCGTCACGCGCCGCTTCCGAGGGGCCAAGACATAGATGGCTGCCTATCACATTTGGCACCCTGCGTACATCCGGGGAGAACCGCTTACTCTGGAGGCGTTTGTAACACTGGGCGACACCATCCTCCTGTCGCGCGGCACGGATGCATTGGTGCAGGCGGCTCTGAGCGTGCTGGGGTTGGCGATCACGCCGGTTGCGTGGCAGTTCGAAGCCATGCGGACGCACTATTTCAGCTCCTATCGCGATTTGTCCGGCGATTGGGAAGATCGCTGGGCACTCGCCTGGCGCTTGCGGGTAATCCTCCCGCCCCGGTCCGCCCCCGCTTTGCCCGAACCGCCGGGCTGGGGTTACTTCGATTTGGACGCAGCCGATGGCAGCTTCCGGGCCGGCGACCGTCCTCAGCTATGGCCGGGTTGGCCTTGTCTGATCCTGGCCGACGCTTCTTCCGCACTCATTTTTGAGAACACCGAGCGGGTGGTCCGGAATGCGCATCGGCAAGCGGTCTGCGACCGGGGCAGGGCATTTGGCCGATACGACGAGCTACGCTGCGATCTGGGATTTTTCCCCCGCAGCTTCTATGAGCAGGGCGCCGCGGACGCGGAGGCTCTGCTGGACCAAATCGCCAAAACCGGGGCTTCCGTCCGGTTTAGCGGCTTGCACGCATAGTTTCCCCACGCCGGCGAATCAGGCGTTCATCGATCCCCGCATTGGTCCTTTCCTGCCGGGCCTCCGTCCCGCGCTCGTTTGCGCTGGGGAGGCTTCTTCGATCATGGCGAGCCGCACGTAGCAGACGAATTCCTCCAGCTTCTGCTGAGCGATCTCGCGATTCCGCGATTCGGCAACCGGCACACCAGTTCGTGCCGCGCCGCCCACACGCGGGCCAGCAGCCGATCCAGATCCTCGCGCGCCGCTTCCCATGCCTCCGGCGTTGCAAAGACGATCCGGCGCAAGGGCCGCGGATCGGTTTCTCTGGTCAGCGGTTCACGCGAGGTCGTAGCGATCCAGGTTCATCACCTTGGTCCACGCGGCCGCGAAGTCCTTCACAAACGTCTCCTTCGAGTCGTCACAGGCGTAGACTTCCGCGATTGCCCGGAGCTGGGAGTTGGAACCGAAGACCAGGTCCACGCGGGTGCCGGTCCACTTGATTTCGCCGGTCTTGCGATCGCGCCCCTCAAAAACACCTTCCGTGGAGGAAGGCTGCCACTTCGTGCGCATGTCGAGCAGGTTGACGAAGAAATCATTTGTGAGCGTCTCGGGCCGGTTGGTGAAGACACCGTGTTGGGACTGCCCGAAGTTGGCATTCAGGGCGCGCAGGCCGCCCACCAGCACGGTCATCTGGGGGGCGGTCAGCGTCAACAACTGCGCCCGATCCACCAACAGCTCTTCCGCCGATGCGCGGTGGCTTCGCAAGTAGTTGCGGAACCCGTCTGCTTTCGGCTCCAGGACGGCGAATGAGTGCACATCGGTCTGCTCCGCGGATGCATCCGTGCGCCCCGGAGAGAAAGGAATCTTCACGTCGTACCCGGCCTTTTTGGCGGCTTCCTCGATCGCCGCATCGCCGCCCAGCACGATCAGGTCGGCCAGGGAGACCTTCTTACCGCCGGATTGGGAGGCGTTGAACTCCTTTTGGATCGCCTCGAGCTTTTCGAGGGCCTTGGCCAGGTCGGCCGGCTGGTTCACTTCCCAATCCTTCTGCGGCGCCAGGCGAACGCGCGCCCCGTTGGCGCCGCCGCGCTTGTCGGAGCCGCGGAAGGTGGCCGCCGACGCCCAGGCAGTCCGGACCAGTTGGGAGACCGACAGCCCGGATTTGAGGATTTTGGCCTTCAGCGCGGCAATGTCGGGCTCTCCGATCAATTCATGATCCACCGCGGGAACCGGATCCTGCCATAACTGCGGTTCGGCGGGAACGAGCGGGCCGAGATAGCGGGAGAGAGGCCCCATGTCGCGGTGCGTCAGCTTAAACCACGCCTTGGCGAACGCGCCGGCGAACTCCTGCGGATGATTGAGGAAGCGCCTGGCGATGGGTTCATAGACCGGGTCCATCCTCAGGGCGAGGTCGGTCGTAAGCATGGTGGGAGCGTGATGCTTCGACGGATCGTGGGCATCGGGAATGGTGCCGGCGCCGGCGCCGGCCTTCGCGGTCCACTGATTGGCGCCGGCGGGGCTCTTGGTCAATTCCCACTCGTAGCCAAACAGATTTTCCAGGAAGTTGTTGCTCCACTTGGCCGGAGTGGTAGTCCATATGACTTCCAGCCCGCTGCCGATGGCGTGGTCGCCGTGGCCGTTGCCAAAGGTGTTCTTCCAGCCCAGGCCTTGCTCCTCGATAGGAGCGGCTTCGGGTTCGGGTCCGACATACTTGTTCGGATCGGCCGCGCCGTGGGTTTTGCCGAAGGAGTGGCCGCCGGCAATCAGCGCAACGGTCTCTTCGTCATTCATGGCCATGCGGGCGAAGGTCTCGCGGATATCGCGGGCCGCGGCGACTGGATCGGGCTTACCATTGGGCCCTTCCGGATTGACGTAAATCAGGCCCATCTGAACAGCGGCCAGAGGATTGTCGAGCTGGCGATCGCCGGTGTAGCGCTCGTCCGCCAGCCACTTGCCTTCAGGCCCCCAGAAAATGTCGTCTCCGGGCTCCCAGACATCCTCGCGCCCGCCGCCGAAACCGAAGGTCTTGAACCCCATCGACTCCAACGCGACGTTACCGGCGAGAATCATGAGGTCGGCCCAGGAAATTTTCCGGCCATACTTCTGCTTGATGGGCCAGAGCAGCCGGCGCGCCTTATCCAGGTTCACATTGTCCGGCCAGCTATTGAGGGGCGCAAAACGCTGTGTGCCGGCGCCCGCCCCGCCGCGGCCGTCGCCGATGCGGTACGTACCGGCGCTGTGCCACGCCATACGTATGAAAAGCGGGCCATAGTGGCCGAAGTCGGCCGGCCACCAGTCCTGCGAATCGGTCATCAGGGCATGCAAGTCCTGGATCACGGAATTCAGGTCGAGGCTCTTGAATTCCGTGGCGTAATTGAACTCCTGGTCCATGGGATCGGACAGAGGGGAGTGCTGGTGCAGGATGTTCAGGTTCAACTGGTTCGGCCACCAGTCGGCATTCGTCCAGGCCCCCGCCGCCGCGTGGCTGCGAGCGCCGCCCGTTACCGGGCATTTGGCTTCGGTTGACAATTCTTCCTCCTTATTACCGGGACAGGCACCCCGGCGGTTGTGGTGAGTTTTTCTCCAACTACTCATCCGCCTTCGAATTCGTCTCAGGTGTCCACACGCCTGCGGCGCTTGGCGGAAAGCGTGCCGCGCGGCGCGCACCTGGTGCAGAGCCCCCGGACAATGAGTTCGCATTCGCGAAGAACGCGCTTCCCCAGGGATCCCGCGGCAGGCCTGGGCACTTCGTACCATTCCACGTCCTCAATACTGCCGCATCGGTCGCAGACGAAATGGTGATGCCGCATGCCTTTGGCATCGAATCGCGCGGAGCGGCCCTCGACGGCCACCTCACGCACCAAACCGGCCTGCACCAGATCCCGCAGATTGTTATAGATCGTGGCCCTTGTAGAGCGCGGATCCAGGCGGTTCACGGCTTCGAAGATTTCGGCGGCCGTGGGATGCCCGGCGTGTTCCATCAGGAACGCCATCACGCCGTAGCGCTGCGGAGTGCACCTCAGCCCGCTGCCCTCCAGGGATTGTCTAATCGATTCGGGGTCCACGAAACATTTAGATTATATCTAATATGAGATTTTGTCAATGACTATGCTTTTGGAAGCGGCAGCAGGGAATCCGCGGAGGGCGCACCAAGAGGGCGGGATTCGATCGAGCCGGCTGCCTGAGGTAGTCGTAACAACTGGAACGGCATAACCCGGATACGGCGAAGGCCTAAATGGGCAGGTGCAAATTGCGAAAATTCCGAAAAATCTCCGAAAAAATTCCTTGACATCGCGCGGACTGCCCATTTAATATTACTCAAAATCACATTGCGGATGCCGCCGCTGTAGCCCCGTAGCCCCAGAGTGCATCCAGAGGGGTGTCTTCAGATGAAGTTAATTGCAGCTGGAATTCTTTTCGCGTCGCTTGCCGCCGCGCAAGGCACGGACGCAGTTCTCACCGGCAGCGTACTGGATTCCACCGGTGCGGTGATTCCCGAAGCGTCCGTCACGGCGCTCAACCTGAACACGGGCGTCGCCACCAAAGAGGTGTCGAACGCTTCCGGGGTGTACCTGTTCCCGGTGCTTGCGCCGGGCGATTACACCATCACCGCCGAGAAGTCCGGCTTCAAGATCTACAAACTGGAGCGTCTCACCCTGCGCACCGGCGATAACGTGCAGCAGAACCTGACGCTGGATGTGGGCGGCAGCACCGAAACGGTGCAGGTGGTGGCCAATTCGGAGGCGGTCAATTACCTGAACAGCTCGCAGGGCGGACTGCTGAGCACCACGCGCATCCTGGATCTGCCGCTGGCCAGCCGCAACACCATGGACCTGGTGAATTCGCAGGCGGGCGTGGTGGGCACGAACTTCAACGGCGCCCGCAACGACATGCTGAACATCTCGATCGATCACACCAATATTCTGGACAACTTCATCACCGAAAGCTTGAGCACCACGCAGCTTTTTACCAGCGTGGACCGCATTGAGGAAGTGCGGGTGGTGACTTCGCCCGCCGATGCGGAATTCGGCCGCGGCTCCGGACAGGTGCAACTCATTTCGAAATCGGGGACCAATCAATATCACGGCAGCGGCTTCGATAACATCCACAACACGGACCTCAACGCCAATACCTGGTCGAACAACCGCAACAGCCTGCCGCGAGGCCCGGTGATCGAAAACGACGCCGGGGGATCGGTGGGTGGCCCGGTACGCAAGAACAAGACGTTCTTCTTCGGATTGTTCGAAGCGAACATCGATCACACCAGGAGCACGGTTACCTCCACCACCCTGACTCCCGACGCACGCCAAGGCATCTTCCGCTTCTATCCCGGCGTGCAGGACGGCAACGCCAACGCCAATAACCCCACGGTGGATTTGAGCGGGAATCCGGTGGCGCCGCGGGGCGCGACCGGGCCGCTGCAAACGGTGAATCTTTTCGGTCTCGACGCCAACCGCCCGGCCGCCGACACCACCGGGATCGTCGCCAAGAACCTGGGGCTTCTGCCGCTGCCCAACAACTATCTGGCGGCCGGCGACGGATTGAACACCGCCGCCTACGTGTGGCAGGACCTCTCGCCCGCCGACACGTATTCCTGGACCTTGCGCGCCGATCACAACATCAACGAGTTTCACCGTTTGAGCGTCAGTTACTCGCACGACACGGAAACCGATCCGAACGGTTTCGACACGCAGAACTATCCGACCTCGGTCCCAGGCGACTACACATCCACGGAAACCGCCGCATCGGTCCAACTGGTCTCGATGCTCCGGCCGAACCTGGTCAACGAGGTTTACGCCAGCGTGAGCCGGGGCGGCCCTCAGTTCCATGCTCCGTGGACGGCGCCGGGCGAGTCGCAGTCCTCTGTGCTTCCATCGTTGGGCGGCTACAATTACCTGCTGAGTCTGGGCAGCGAAGTTACCAGCCCGCTCAGCACCAGTTCGGCGGAGGACCCCCAAGGCCGGTTGCAATCCACGTACCTCTACGGCGAGAAGATCACATGGCTGAAAGGGAAGCACGCCATGAAGGCGGGGGTCGAGTTCCGAAACGTTATTTCGAACTCATTCGTGTCGTTCTACGGCGTGCCGCGCATCAATCTTGGGACTTCAACCAGCATCAGCACTCCGGCGATCAATGGCATTAGCGGCATCGGCGCCAACAGCACGATGGCCAATAACATTTTGAGCACCCTGGCCGGATCGATCTCGAGCGAAGAGCAGTATTACTTCTCGCCCGGAGGCGCGAATCCGCAGTGGGTGCCCGGCGAGAACGCGCAGCATACCTGGCATAACCACGAGTGGGGGACGTTCTTTCAGGACGATATTAAGTTGTCGAGCAATTTCACCTTGCACGCCGGCGTGCGATGGGATTACTACGGCGTTCCGTGGGAGGGCGACGGGCGGCTCGGCGATGTGGTGGGCGGTTCTCAGAATTTGTTCGGGATCTCCGGGACGAGCCTCGCCTCGGAGTTTCAACCCGGCGTGGAAAATCTGAACAACCTGACGCAACTTGAATTGATCGGCAGGAACTCGCCGCACCCGAACGTTCAACCGTGGCAGCCGCAGTATCACAACTTCGCGCCGGTGGTAGGCACGACTTGGGCGCTGCCTTGGCTGGGCAAGGACAAGACCACGTTCCGTGCCGGCTACGGCATCGCGTATGAGCGCTTCACGCAGGTTCTGTTCGATCAACTCTACGGCTACAGCGCTCCGGGAACCAGCCAGCTGGAAAATTACACTTTGACAACCTACCAGAACCTGGCCGGCGCGATCCTGCCCGTGGCTACCGGTCTTGCGCCCCTGTCCACGGTTCCGATCAACGACAACAACTCGACCGGGCAGACTTTGCTGGCGGCCGATAGCGGCTTGAAGCAGCCATACGTGCAGAATTGGAACACTTCGTTGGGCCGCGAAATCGTGCCCGGATTAATTGTGGACGTCCGGTACGTCGGCAGCAAGGGCAGCAAGCTGTTGCGCGGCGTCAATATCAACGAAAACAATATCGTCGAGAACGGGATCCTGAATGCCTTTCTCACCACGGAGGCGGGCGGCAACTCGCCCCTGCTGAACCAGATTTTTAACGGCTTGAATATTCCGAGCGTAGGCGTGGTGAACGGATCAACCCTCACCGGCTCACAGGCGATGCGAACCAACAGCACGTTGTACAGCTACTTAATCAACAACAACGTCGGCGGATTCGCCAACTTCATCGGGTACAGTACATTCGTCACGGGCATTCGCGGAGGGCTGATCAAGAACGGCGGGCTTCCGGCGAATTTCGTGGACGTCAATCCGCAGTTCGGCACCGTCGACCTGATCGGCAATTTCAGCAACTCCACCTATAACTCGGGACAAATCGAGGTGAACAAGCGATTCGCGCAGGGATTCCAGGTGCAAGGCAGCTATGTGCGCAGCAAGGCGCTCGGCGACTACGACGGAACGTCGCAGAGCGAGGTGAGCAACTTCTACACGCTTCGCAACGAACACCTGGACAAGCGTCTTCTGAGCTACGACGAACCCAACGTCGTTCGCATGAGCGGCATCTGGGAGATGCCATTCGGACCGCAGAGGCGCTTCCTCGGTTCGAGTCACGGGATCGTCGGTCACGTGGTGGAGCGGTGGACCACGTCGGTGCTTTTCTACAAGCAGTCCGGCGCGCCGACCACCTTCAGCACCACGGGCGACGCGACGTTCAACTACAACTACACAGCGTCGAACGCGACCGCGCTGGGGCCATTGCCTTCCGGCAGCGTGTATAAGAGCGGCAACAACGTTCTTTACTTCAAGGGACTCACGCAGGTGGCCGATCCTTCGATTAAGGCCATGCCTTCGAACCTGCAAAGCCTCAGCCCGCTCCTGGCGATTCAGGGTCCGAGCGGGAACACTCTTCTGGAAAACCCGGCTCCGGGGACGCTGGGTTCGTTGAGCCCGACGGCAATTCGCGGTCCGGGAAGCTTCACGCTGAATTTGACGCTCTCGAAGCCCGTGGTGCTGAACCGCGAACACAACGTGGCGATGATTCTCCGCGCGGACGCCATCAACCTGTTGAACAAACCGATCTGGGGCACACCGAACCTGAACATCGACAGCACCAGCTTCGGCCAGATCACGAGCGCGACCGGAAACCGCAGCGTGAACCTGACCCTGCGCGTGACGTTCTAAATCATACCGCCCGCAATCGCGGCCGGGAGAAGGGCCTGGAGCGCGGCAAACCGCGGCCATGGCACTTGACATTAGGTTAAGCATTCAATAGGATCAATCGCTATGAAATCGCCTCTCCGAGCGCTTCTGCTGCTGACTGCGGCAGTCTTTCTGATCTTCGGCGCGGACACCTACCAGAAACCGCCGAAAATCATCGAGGATATTCTGAACTCGCCGCCAACGCCGACGCTGACGTTGAGTCCGAACCATCTTTACGCGGTGCAGGGCAGCCCGGTGCGATACCCTCCGATCGCGGAGCTTTCGGAGCCGATGCTGCGCCTGGCGGGCATCCGCATTAACCCGAAGACAAACGGGTTGCACAACACCACGTTCCAATCCAGCCTGCTGCTGCGCAAGATTCCGGAAGGCACGGAGATCAAGGTGGCGCTGCCGCCGAATCCGAAGCTCGAGATCGGGCCGTGGAGTCCGGACGGGACGCGGTTTGTGTTCACCAATTCGACGGCGGCGGGAGTCGAGGTATGGATCGGCGAGGCGGCCACGGGGCACGTGCACAAGTTGCCCAACCTGCATCTGAATGAAGTCTTCGGCGGCGTGGGCGGAGGGCGCGGGGGCGGCGGCGGTGGATTCGGCGGCGGAGGAGGGGGTTCGCTGCAGTGGATGGCCGACGGAAGTTCGCTCCTGGTACACGCGGTGCGCGCCAATCGCGGCCCCGCGCCGACCGAGCCGGCGGTTCCCTCCGGGCCGGCAGTCTCCGAAAGCCTGGGCGGGCAGAAGGGCGCGCCGACTTACGAGGACTTACTGCAGAATCCGCACGACGAAGACCTGTTCGAATACTACGCCACTTCACAGCTCTCGATCGTGAATACCGCGACCGGCGCGATGACGCCGATCGGCAAACCGGCCATGATCGAATCGGCACGGCCTTCGCCGGATGGGAAATATTTCATCGTGAACTACATTCACCGCCCGTTCTCGTATTCGTATCCCGCGCGCATGTTCCCGACGGAAATCGAGATTTGGGATCGCACCGGTAAGACGATCAAGAAAGAGGCCAGCATTCCGCTGGGCGGAACGGGGCGCGGCGCGGGCGCGGCCAATGCGGCGGCGGATGAAGACAATCCGATCTCGGCCGGACCGCGCGGGTTGACGTGGCTAGCGACCGAGCCCGAAACATTGATCTGGTTCGAGGGGAACCCCGGGGGCGGCCGGGGGGGACGCGGAGGCGGGCGCAGCGGACGCGCCGCCGGCAATTCCAGCGGCGCCCCGGAACAGGTGCACGAGAAGATCCTGGCCGTGAAGGCGCCCTTCGACGGAACCGGCCGCGTGATCTATGAGGCCGACCAGCGGCTGGAGGGCTTTTTACTTACAGAGAACCTGCACACGGCGATCATCGGCGCCGGCGGCGGGCGGGGAGGACGCGGAGGCCCGGGCGGACGCGGCGCAGGCCGGGCGCAGACGGCTTACCTGATCGATTTCGCCAAACCCACGGAAGCGCCGAAGCCTCTCTGGACCAACGGCCCGTCGAGGTACATCAACGCCGGGAACCCGGTGGAGACGACGCTGCGGGACGGGAAGCGCGTGGTGCACCTGGACGGCGATAACATCTTCCTCCAAGGCGAGGGGCCATCGACGACCGGCGACCATCCCTTCCTGAACCGCTACAACCTAAACACGAAGGAGACGACGCCGCTGTTTAAGTGCGACGACGATCATTACGAGGTGGTCGACGCGCTGCTGGACGCCCACGGCGACAGATTCCTTACACGGCGGGAAAGCCCGACCGAGCCGCCGAATTACTACGTGCGGACCGCCAAGGGCGACCTTACGGCGATGACCAACTTCCCCGATCCGCAGCCGATCATGCGGAAGGTTCACAAGGAATTAGTTACCTACAAACGGCCGGATGGCGTGGAGATGTCGTTCACGCTGTACCTGCCGCCGGATTACACGCAGGGTAAGCGGCTGCCGACCGTGCTGTGGGCGTATCCTTACGAATACGAAACCGCGGACGCGGCGAGCGAAACCTCCACCAGCGGATCGCGGATGCGCTTCACCGAAGTCGGCGGATACTCGGAAATCTTCTTCGCGCTGGATGGTTACGCGGTGCTGGACAACGCTTCGATGCCGATTGTGGGGCCGCGCGCCACGGTGAACGACCACTTCCTCGATCAGCTGCTGATGGACGCCAAGGCGGCCATCGACAAGGCTGTCGAGATGGGAGTGACCGACGCCAACCGCGTGGGCGTGGGCGGCCACAGTTACGGAGCGTTCATGACGGATAACCTGCTGGCGCATTCCGATTACTTCAAGGCCGGAATCG
>JASHSS010000447.1 GCA_030038565.1 Bryobacteraceae bacterium | reverse complement strand
CGCCGCTTGCAGGGGGTCGCGGCGGGCCAGCAGGGTCGCGCGGCGATCCCCCGGAACCAGCGCCAGCACCGGGTCTTCCTTGAGCGCGGCATCGCCTTCGAAATAAACCCGCGTACAGAGCCGGCCCAGGAGGCCGCGGGCAAATACCGTGAGGTTGAGGTGCGGAGCCTGCCAGCCGCCACGGCCATCCGGCGTGCGGCCGGGATAAACCGTGTCGAACACGCAGCATCCCCCGGCATCGGTGGCGAGGCGGCCGAACCCGCAAAAGCCCGGATCCGGCGCCTGTGCCTGGGAATCCTCGGGGTGGTTGTACTTGCCCGAGGCATCCGCCTGCCAGATTTCGATCATGCCATCGGGAACCGGCGCGCCGTCGCCATCCAGGAGGCGAAGGCGCACGCGGATGTGGTCGCCCTGTGCATCCGCCCGCGCCAGGCAACCGAGGGCCGCGTTGGCGGTGAGGCCGAAGTGGTAGAACGGGCCGATGGTCTGAGAGGGCAAGGCGCGTCGGCGGCCGGGTTTCATGGGCGGCCCTCGAAGGGGGTGGCGTCGCGGCCCCGCAGGACGAAATCGAAGCGGTAGCCGAGGGCCCATTCCGGCTCCGTCAGGTTCAGATCGAATTGCGAGACGAGGCGCCCGCGGGCGCGCTCATCGGGGATGGATTGGGAGATCGGATCGAACGGCATCAGCGGATCGTTGGGGAAATACATCTGGGTGATGAGGCGGGTGATGAAGCACGGTCCGAACAGCGAAAAATGCAGGTGCGCGGGGCGCCAGGCGTTGGCGTGATTGCGCCACGGGTAAGCGCCGGGCTTGATGGTGAGGAAACGGTATTGGCCGCGCTCATCGGTGATGGCGCGTCCGGCGCCGGTGAAGTTCGGGTCGAGCGGGGCGCGGTGATCGTCCACGTGGTGAAAGTAGCGCCCGGCGGCATTGGCTTGCCACAGCTCGATGAGGGTGTGGGGAATGGGGCGGCCATCTTCATCCAGCACCCGGCCGGCCACGACGATGCGCTCGCCCAGTGGTTCGCCGGGATGCTGGCGGGTGAGGTCGTGGTCGGTTTCGCCGATGGGGTTGTGGCCGTACAAAGGGCCCGTCAGTTCGGAGAGCGTGTGGGGCAACTGGATGAGCGGCTTCCGCGGGGCTCGCCGCACGCTGCAGGTGTAGGCGGGATACAACAAGGGGGGCTGGGTGCCGGGGTCGGGAAGTGGATAGCGTTTCAAACCGTCTCTCCTCGGGGCTGCTCACCAGGGCGGCTCATTCGGCGGCCGCCGTTCCGTGCGCGCGGGCGGTGCGCGCTTGCAACTCGCGGAGGACTTCCAGTTCCCCGGCGGCGGGCGGCTCGGTCTCGCGAACCTCGGCCGCGAACCGCACGCTCCAGCCGGTATGCTCGCGCACCTCGCGGCACGTAACGCCGGGGTGAACCGCCGCCACGAGGAACTCGTTGGTCTCGGGATCCGGCTCGAAGATGCAAAGATCGGTCACCAGCAGGACCGGGCCGGCGGTGGGAATTCCCAGCGCGCGGCGTTCGCGGCCGGTCGGACCGTGGCCCAGGGTGGTCACGAAATCGAGGCGCGGCACGAAGGCGCGCGGATGATGGCGCATGACGATGAAGACGCGGCCGCAACTGGCGGCGATCTCGGTGGCGCCTCCCGCACCGGGCAGCCGCACCGTGGGCCGGCGATAGCTGCCGATCACGGTGCTGTTCAGATTGCCGTAGCGATCCACCTGCGCTCCGCCCAGGAAGCCCACCGTGATGCGCCCGCCTTGCAGCCAGTAACGGAACATTTCGGGAACCGAGACGGTGGTGAGGGCGGTCTCGCAAAGTTCGCCATCGCCGATGGAAAGCGGCAGCACGCGCGGCCGCGTGGCGATGGCGCCGGATTCGTAGATCAGGGTGACGCCGGGCGCGTGGGTGAGGCGGGCCACGTTGCAGGCGGCCGAGGGCAGGCCGATGCCCACGAAGCAGACGTCATCGTTGCGCAGGGCGCGCGCCGCGGCGATAGTCATCATTTCGGAGGCCGTGTAGGTCATGCGGGCAACTCCGCGCGGCCGAGCACGTGTTCGTCGATCCAGGCCTGGAAGCCGGCGCGGTCTTTGGCGATCGCGTCCCAGGCGACGTAGAAGGAATTATCCCGGGCGTAGTAGCCCTGCGCGTAGGACGGGCGCGCGCCGCCCGGCGCCAGCACCACCGCGGTCAACACCCAGGAGGGCAGGATCACGGCGTTGGGGCTGCGGGGGCCGAAGTCGTCCACCACCTCTTCGACGGTGACCAGCGAGCGGCGCGCCGCCAGCACGGCTTCCTTCTGGACGCCCACGATGCCCTCCAGCAGAACGTTGCCCTGGCGGTCGGCTTTTTGCGCGTGGATCACGGCCACATCCGGGCGCAGAGCCGGAACCGATGCCAGCGATTCGCCGGTGAAGGGGCAGGCCAGAAAGCGGATGTTGGAGTTTACCGAGGGCAGGTCCACGCCCTGGTAGCCGCGGAAGATGGCGCAGGGCATTCCGGCGGCGCCGGCGGTGTAGGCGTTGGCCATGGCGGCGTGGCTGTGCTCCTCGAGTTCCAGCGGTGCGGGCCACTGCTTTTCGACGGCATCGCGGAAGCGGTGCAGCGAGCCGACACCCGGATTGCCGCCCCACGAGAAGACCAGCTTGCGGGCGCAGCCGGCCCCGATCATCTGGTCGTAGAGCAGGTCGGGCGTCATGCGGATGAGGGTCAAGCCGCGGCGGCGCTGGCGGATGATCTCGTGGCCCGCGGCGAACGGAATCAGGTGGGTGAAGCCTTCCAGGGCAACGCTATCGCCGTCGTGGACAAGGCTGGCGATGGCTTCGGACAGCTTCCGGAAGGAACCCATTCTGCGATTATCCGCTACTCTGGAGGGTTGCGGAAAAGGCCCCGGCGGCCTCGCCAAAAACCCGCGCAAAATGGGTGGGGGCCTCCAGTGGGGCAGGCGATTCGCCTGCCGGGCAACCTCCCACGGGTTTTTTCGCCACCGCCAGGCGGGGCATTCGAATGGGCATGATGCGGAGCAGGACGCAGGTCGGAATCGTAGGCGCGGGGCCGGCGGGCCTGTTTCTGGGTCACCTGCTGGCGCTCGAAGGCATCGATTCGGCGATCATCGAGACCCGCAGCCGGGAACACGTCATCGAACGGGTGCGCGCGGGGGTGCTGGAGCAGGGCACGGTCGATCTCATGAACGACACCGGCCTCGGCGAGCGGCTGCGGCGCGAGGGCCTGCGTCATGGCGGGGTGTACCTGTCGTTTTTAGGGCGGCGGCACCGGATCGATTTCGAAGAGCTGACCGGCGGGCGGGCGATTACCATCTACGGCCAGAACGAAGTGGTGAAAGACCTGATCGCGGCGCGCTCGGCCAGCGGGCGCCCGCTCGACTACGGCGTGGAAGATGTCTCGGTGGCGGATTTCGAAGGGCTGCGGCCGCGCATCCGCTACCGGCGCGAGGGCCAGGAGTACGAAATCACCTGCGATTTCGTGGCCGGCTGCGACGGGTCGCACGGAATCTGCCGGCCCACCATTCCGGCGGCGCGCCTGGCGGTGTACGAGCGGGAATACCCGTTCGGCTGGCTGGGGATTCTGGCACGAGCGGCGCCGAGTTCCCAGGAACTGGTGTACGCGCTCCACGAACGCGGCTTCGCGTTGTTCAGCATGCGGTCGCCGGCGGTGACGCGGCTGTATTTCGAATGCGCGCCGGACGAAGACCTGGGCCGCTGGACGGACGAGGCGATTTGGGACGAGCTGACGGCGCGGCTGGGAACCGCGGATGGGTGGCGGCCGAACCGGGGCGAAATTTTACAGAAGGGCGTGACGGGAATGCGCAGCCTGGTAGCGGAGCCCATGCGCCACGGGCGGCTGTTTCTGGCGGGGGACGCGGCGCACATCGTGCCGCCCACCGGCGCCAAGGGGCTGAACCTGGCGGTGGCGGACGTGCGGACGCTCTCGCAGGCGCTGGCGGCCTATTACCGGGAGGGGCGCGCGGACCTGCTGGACGGATATTCGGACCGCTGCCTGCGCCGGGTGTGGCGGGCGCAACGGTTTTCCTGGTGGATGACCTCCATGCTGCACCGTGGCGCAGGTGGGAGCGGCTTCGACTACCGGCGGCAGATCGCCGAGCTGGATTATGTCACCAGCTCGCGCGCCGCCATGACCAGCCTGGCGGAGAATTATGTGGGGATGGCGTTGGAGTGAGGCGGGCGCGCAGGCCGGGCTACTGGCAAAGGTCAGCCCAATCGGGCGGCTGGGCGGCGGAGTCGCGGGACCACTGGGCAATCTGCTTACCGGAATCGATATCGTCAAGAACGCAAGCCTGCACATCGCCGTGGGGAAAGCCCGAGGAGACCTCCACGTGCCTGCCATTATCCTTGAATTCCCAGTTCCAGAAGGATCCTCCGTCTGGCCGGAACGTTCGCAGCACGCGCCCGGCCCGGTAGATCACCAGGGCGCCGGCGATCGGCCCGCGCCAGGCTTGTTCCGCGTCGGGGTAAGGATACATTTCCAGCCAGCCTACGGTCCGGCCGTCAGGCGCAATCCAGGCATCGCCGAAGGATACCTGCCCCGGGCTTTTTCGGGGGATAATCTCTTTGCCGGAGGCAAGCTGAATGTGCAGCCGCCCTTGGTCATCCACCACCGCCGAACGGTACACCTGATCGGCGGCGCAGAGAGCTAAGGCGGCAATCGGGAGGAACGCAATGCGCACCACAATTTTCGTTTTGATGATAGCAGCCGTGGCCGCCGCGCAGGCGCCTGTGCGGACCTGCGAGAGCCTGGCTTCGGTGGCGCTCCCGAATACCAGCATCGAATCGGCGGCCCTCCAGCCGGCGGCGAATGGAAGGCCGGAGTTCTGCCGGGTGACGGCGGTCGTCACGCATCCGCCGGCGGGCGACCGGATTACCGTGTGGATCGGGCTGCCCACCAGCGGCTGGAACGGCCGCTTCGAAGGCGCCGGCGGAGGCGGGTTTTCGGGCGGCAATCCGAACGGAGTGGCGGGACCGGTGGCGCAGGGATATGCCGCCGGATCCACCGATACCGGCCACACCGGCGCCAGCGGCAGCTTCGCCCTGGACGCCAACGGCCGGCTCAACTGGCTGCTGATCCGCGACAACGCCTACCTGGGGATTCACGAAATGACCCTCACCGGAAAAGCGCTGGTGGAGGCGTTTTACGGGCAAGGCCCGCGCCACGCTTACTTTAACGGCTGCTCGACGGGCGGCCGGCAGGGCCTCAGCGAAGCGCAGCGCTACCCCGCGGATTACGACGGCATCCTCTCCGGGGCGCCGGCCATCAACTGGACCAGGCTGCACGTGGAGCAGATGTGGGGCCACGTGGTGATGCAGCAGTTGAAGGATTTCCTGCCGCGCTGTAAATTCGCGGCGGCGCAGGCGGCGGCCGTGGCGGCTTGCGACGCGGCCGACGGCGTGAAGGACGGGGTAATTGAGAATCCGCGAAGCTGCACCTACGATCCCCGGCAACTGGTGGGAACTTCGGCCGGCGACTGCGGCGACTTCACCGCCACGGATGCCGAGGTGATCCGCAAGATCTGGGAGGGGCCGCGGCGGCAGGATGGCTCTTTCCTGTGGTACGGGCTTGAACGGGGCGCCGATTTTTCCGGGTTGACATCTACCGGCGGGACCCCGCTCTCCGGACGGCCGAACCCCATCACCATGGAATGGTGGCGTTTCTTCCTGAACCAGAATCCGCAATGGGATTGGACCGTGCTCACGCCGGCGCTCTACGAGCAGTATTGGGATCAGTCGATCGAGGAATTCAGCGCCGTGCTGGCCACCGACAATCCGGACCTGGCGGCGTTTCGCGACCGCGGCGGAAAGCTGGTGCTGTGGCATGGATGGGCGGACCAGTTGATTTATCCCGAGGGCACCATCGATTACTACCAGCGCGTGGCGAAACAGATGGGCGGGGCCGGGAACACCGCCACGTTCGCGCGGTTGTTTCTGGCGCCGGGAGTGGGGCATTGCGGCGGCGGTCCGGGCCCGGCGCCCGACGGCCAGTTCGATGCGGTGGTGCGATGGGTGGAACAGGGACAGGCGCCGGAGACGCTGAAAGCCGTGCGGCGGGATGCCTCCGGCAGCGTGGTGCGCACCCGGCCGCTGTGCCGGTTTCCGATGGTGGCCCGGTATAAGGGCGCCGGAAGCACCGACGATGCGGCCAGCTTCGTGTGCGCCGCGCCATGAGAGAGCGTTGCCGGCCAGCGGCAATCGCTCGCTCACGCTTGCGGCTCGGATGGAGCGCCTAACGGACCGCCAAGCTGGCCGCCATCGCCGCCATGGCCACCAACAGAAACAGCCCGAATGCCACCAACATCTTGAATTCCACCGAGTCCGGTGCACCTTTTAAAAAGCGTCGCATGAGCCTCATTGTGGCAGGAGACCGTTCGCGGCGATAGTTCCAGGAGTTGGGTAGCGGTATCACGAGTCCCACGGGTTGGGTATGGGCGTAGCGGAAGTACCGCAAGGCCCTGGGAGCGCGGCTGTCATACTGAAGGTATGGCCGAGCTTGCGAAACGCCTGCCGGAAAATGTGGAGGGTTCGTTTTTCGTGGATTCCACCTGTATCGACTGTGACACCTGCCGGCAGATTGCGCCGGCGACGTTCGGCGAGACCGGGGAATTCTCGTTTGTGCAGCTCCAGCCGCGGTCGGCGGACGAACGGCGCGCGGCATACCGGGCGCTGGTGGCGTGCCCCACGGGGTCGATTGGGGCGGGCGATAAAACCGGCGTGGCCGCGGCGGTCCGCGATTTCCCGCTGGCGCTGGAGCCGGGGTTGTTTTACTGCGGATTCAATTCGCGAAAATCGTTCGGCGGGAACAGTTACTTTCTGCGCCACCCGGAGGGCAACTGGCTGATCGACGCGCCGCGTTTTGTGGAGCACCTGGCGCGCCGGCTGGAAGAAGAGGGCGGCATCCGCTACATATTTCTCACCCATCGGGACGATGTGGCGGATGCCTCGCTTTACGCGGCGCGCTTCGGCGCCCAGCGGATCATTCACCGGTTGGAACTGGCCGCGCAGCCGGATGCGGAGCGGGTGATGGAGGGCTTTGAGCCGATCGAACTGGCGCCCGGCTTTCTGGCGATTCCCACCCCCGGCCACACGCGCGGCCACTCGGTCCTGCTGGCCGGCGAGCGGCTTCTGTTCAGCGGCGACCACATCTGGTGGAGCCGCCACCGCGGGCGGCTGAACGCCTCGCGGGATGTGTGCTGGTACTCGTGGCGCGAACAGGTCCGGTCGGTGCGCCGGCTGGAGAGCTATTCGTTCGAGTGGGTCCTGCCGGGCCACGGGCAGCGGGTGCATTTTCCGCGCGAGGAAATGGCGCGCCAGGTGGCCCGCCTGGCGGAGGCGGTGGCGGCGTAGGCCGGGGTGGCCGGGAGCGCTTCCTCACGGCCGCGGCTCCGCTTCGGTGGTAACCGCGTACCCCGGCGCCCGGCGCCCGCGACTCCTGGCCGCTTTCGTGGCTCGGGCGGTTGGCGCCACTGAATCGGGCGAACGTTGCCGGTCTACCCCATCGGCGGTATTCTCGCGTCATGCGACCCCTTCGGTATTCCATCAACGTCACATTAGACGGGTGCTGCGATCATCGTGCTATTCACCCGGAAGAAGAGCTACACCGTCACGCGGTCGAGTTCCTCGAACAGGCCGATGCGCTCCTCTTTGGCCGGGTGATTTACGAAATGATGGAGGCAGCGTGGCGGCCGCCGGCGCCGGCGGGATCGAGACCCGGTTGGATGGAACCCTTCGCCCGGACGATCAACGCGGCAAAGAAGTACGTCGTGTCGAGCACCCTGAACCGGGTCGATTGGAACGCGGAGCTGGTGCGCGGGGATCTGGGGAAGGCCGTTCAGGAACTCAAGCGGGAGCCGGGTAAGGGACTGTGCACGGCGGGCGTGAAGCTCCCGATGGCGTTGGCGGAGCTGGGGTTGATCGATGAATACGAGTTCGTGGTGCAGCCCAGGCTGGCGGGCCACGGGCCGACGTTGTTCGCGGGGCTATCGAAGCTTATCGACTTGAGGCTCGTGAGCCGGCTGGAGTTCGGCTCGGGGGCGGTGGCGATGCGGTATGAGCCGAGAAGGTAGCCATACCGTCGGCACCCGGCCTACCCTTTGATTACGCCCAGCGGCCGCAGCCGTGCTACCTTGCGCGCCAGGCCGGCCTGATCCACCACGTCAATCACCGCATCCACGTCTTTATAGGCCTCCGGAATCTCTTCCAGGATGCCGTCGCGCGTTTCCGATCGCACCAGGATGCCCTGCTCTTCGAGCTTCTTTTCGACCTCGCGCGCATTGCGGCCTTTCTTCGCGGCGGTGCGGCTCATCAGCCGGCCGGCGCCGTGGCAGACGCTGCCGAAGGTCTCGCGCATGGCGCCCTCGGCTCCCACCAGCACCCAGGAGGCGGTTCCCATGCTGCCCGGAATCAGCACCGGCTGGCCGATGGCGCGGTAGGCTTCGGGCAACTCACGGTGGCCCGGCGGGAAGGCGCGGGTAGCGCCCTTGCGATGGACCAGGACGTCCACCTTTTCGCCGTCCCAGCGATGCCGCTCGCGCTTGGCGATGTTGTGGCACACGTCGTAGACGACGTTCATCCGCAGGCTCGGGCCGAAGATGCGCTGGAACGCGCCGCGCAGGAAGTGGAGGATGGCCTGCCGGTTGGCCCAGGCGAAATTGGCGGCCGCCCGCGTGGCCGCCAGGTACGACTGGCCCTCGCCGGACGAAATCGGCACGCAGGCCAGTTGCCGGTCCGGCACGGTAAGGTTGTACTTCTTCATGGCCGCGCCCATTTGAGCCAGGTAGTCGGTGCAGACCTGGTGGCCCAGGCCGCGCGATCCGCAGTGCACCAGCACCACCACCTGCCCGGCCTCCAGGCCCATGGCGCGGGCCGCCGCGGCATCGTGAATCTGCTCGACATACTGGATCTCGAGGAAGTGATTGCCGCTGCCGAGGGTGCCCAGTTGCCGGCTGCCGCGTTCCTTGGCGCGCTCGGAAACCTGGCGCGGATCGGCGTCGGCCAGCGCGCCGCGTTCCTCGGTGAATTCGGTGTCCGCGGCGTTGCCGAAGCCCCGCTCCACCACCCACTGGGCGCCCTTCACCAGCACGTCGTCCAGCTCGCGCGGCTTCAGTTGAATGGGACCCTCGCCGCCGGCGCCGCAGGGGATATCGCGGAAGACCTGGTCGATCAGGGGCTTCAATTGCGCGCGCACCTCCGCGGCGCCCAGCGAAGTGCGGATGAGGCGCACGCCGCAATTGATATCGAAGCCCACCCCGCCCGGCGAGACCACACCGTTCTGCCAGTCCGTGGCGGCCACGCCCCCGATTGGAAAACCGTAGCCCTGGTGAATATCGGGCATCGCCAGGCTGGGACCGACAATACCCGGCAGCATGGAGACGTTGACCGCCTGGTCGAGCGAGGTGTCCTTGCGGATCTGTTCGAGGAGCGCGTGGCTCGAGTAAACGATCACATCCGTGCGCATGCCGCGCGTTGCGTCGCGCGGAATTCGATAGCGGAATCGATCGATGGGTTCGAGTTGCATGCCGCTCCTCAGACGTCCAGGAAGACTTCGGCGATCCAGCCGCCCGCCTGCGGCTCGATTTTCAACTGGTGGTAGGTGACGCCTTTGACGACCAGGAGGGCGGGGTGGCGGGAAGGATCGCGCGGCTCGCCCAGAGCCGTGCCGCGGACGCAATCCGGCGCGAGCTCGGATACCGTGAACCGGCCGAGCGCCAGCCGGCGGCCATCCAGATAGTACAGGACTTCACTTAGCCAGTTGACCAGCAGCGATTCGGGCGAATCGCCGGCGGCTTTGAGGGGATAGGATTCGCGCGCTTCGATACTTTCGGTTTCCATGGCCAACGCGACCAGCGCTTCGGCGGCGCTTTCGAACACCTCGCGCAGGCTCGCGGCGCGGGCGCGAAAGCCCACGTCTGCGGCGTGCTCCAGAACTTCGAACATATTTCTCCCGGCGCTGGCATCCACCATTATGGGCGAGTCGGCGTGCGCGCGGAAGGATCGGGGCGGGGTGTCTGGTGCGCGGCGCGGCGGCGGAGGGCACGCGATAGGGCGCGGCGCGGCGGGGCCGGAAGTTGGGCGCGACGGCGCGCGCGCGGAAGGATCGGAGCGGGGTGTCTGGTGCACGCCGGCGGAGGCGCAAATGCCAGAGGGTCTCGGGAGCCGACCACGCGATTGTGCGTGTCAAGCACGAGTCCAACGCGTACTTCTGCGGCGCGCGCAGCCTGGAAGTGGCTCGCCGGGATCCGAACCGGCTGAACACCACCAGGGTGGCGGTGGATCTCCGCCAGCCGAAGGCGCTTCCTATGGTGTATCACCCATATTTTCAGAGAGTTGCGAATTGGCACTGGTCTTGCCATCAGGAGGGTGTGAGGAGGGTAAGAAGATGAAAAAGGCAATGCTCATGACGATGCTTCTGGCGGGCGGCCTGTTCGCGGCGCCTCGCGTGACGGTGGGAATCGGAATCGGCGTCCCCGCGCCGGTGGCCGTGGTGCGTCCGGTTTGCCCGGGCCCCGGATATGCCTGGGTGGATGGCTATTATGCTCCCAACGGAGTTTGGGTAGCTGGTTACTGGGCGCCGCCGGCCGTAGTGGTCGCTCCGCCGTTCGTGCATGCCCGCATCCATGCCCCTATCGTGACTGGCCGTTTCGAACATTTTCGCAGGTAAATGAAGCGGACGGTGCGGCCCGCCTCCGGCGCGGGCCGCCCGTCACATTCCACCCCTGCGGTTCCACCCCTGCGGTCCGGATGGGCGCTTCCTGAATCTGATACACTCACAGTGGCTCGGGAGCGCATCATGCGGGCAGCACGCGATTGGTCATACATCGGTTGTGCCACGCGCGGGGTGGTTTTCGGCACCATTTTTGCAGGCCTTCTATGGAGCCAGATGAATACCGGGGCACAGGCTCCGCCGGTGGCCGCATCGCCGGAACCCGCCCGTGGGGTGCAGGCCAGTTTCCGGGCCGATTCCAATCTGGTGATGATCCCGGTATCGGTAACCGATTCGGCCAACCGGTTCGTGCTGGGTCTTGAAAAGAGAGATTTCAAACTATTCGATAACGGGGTGGAGCAGGCGATCGCCCATTTCTCCGGCGAGGATATTCCCCTTTCGGTCGGCCTGGCGTTCGATGCCAGCGGCAGCATGGACTTCAAGATGGACACCTCGCGCGACGCCGCCGCGCTCTTCCTGAAAACCTTAATTCCGGGGGATGAGGCGTTTCTCGTGGAATTCAACGACAAAGCCGATCTGTCGGTCGGTTTCACGAATCACCCCGAAGAAATCGGAACCGCTCTTAAAAACGTTCAACCGCACGGCCTGACGGCCTTGCTGGACGCGCTCAACCTGGCGCTCGGCGAGATGAAGAAGGCCAGGAATCCGCGCAAGGCGATTGTGATCGTTTCCGACGGCGGCGATAATCACAGCAC
>JASHSS010000043.1 GCA_030038565.1 Bryobacteraceae bacterium | reverse complement strand
GGGCGCCGGATATTTCAAAGTGGCCAAGGTCATCGAGCGCTGACGCAATGGACATTCCCTCCCTGACCATCGAGAGCGTGCGCGGAGGTCTGCTCGCGCGGCGCTTCAGCGCGGTTGAATTGGCGGACGAGGCGCTGCGTTTCGCGCAGGCCGAAAACCCGCGCACCAACGCGTACCTGCACTTCTCGCCGGAGCGGGCCCTGGAAGGCGCCCGCCGGGTGGACGACCGACTGGCGCGCGGCGAAGATCCGGGCCCGCTGGCGGGCGTTCCGGTGGCGGTAAAAGACGTGATCGTCACCAAGGGGGTCCGCACCACCTGCGGCTCGCGCCTGCTGGAGCGTTACATCCCGCCCTACGACGCGACCGCCGTCGAGCGCCTGGAAGCGGCTGGGGGAATCATTCTCGGGAAGACGAATTGCGACGAGTTCGCGATGGGGTCGTCGACCGAAAACTCGGCGTTCGGGCCGGTGCGCAATCCGGTTGCGCCGGATCGCGTGCCGGGCGGATCGAGCGGCGGGTCGGCGGCCGCAGTGGCGCAGGGCACCGCCGTACTGGCGCTGGGATCGGATACCGGAGGCTCCATCAGGCAGCCGGCTTCGTTCTGCGGGGTAGTGGGCGTGACCCCCACTTATGGCCGGGTGTCGCGCTACGGCCTGACGGCCTTCGCCAGCTCCCTGGACCACATCGGCCCGTTCGCGCGCTCGGTGGCCGATGCGGCGACGCTGCTCGGCGTGATTGCCGGGCGCGACTCGCGGGACGCCACCTCGGCCGCGGCTCCGGTGCCCGATTACCGGGCTGCCATCGACGGGCGCGTGAAAGGTTTGAAGCTTGGGCTGCCCCGCGAGTATCTAAGGGATTTGGCGAGCGAAACCGGCGCCCTGATCACACGCGGCGTGGAGCAATTGCGCGAACTGGGATGCGAAGTACGGGACATCAGCCTTCCCGCGACCGATTACGCCATCGCGACTTATTACATCATCGCTACCGCCGAGGCTTCCAGTAACCTGGCGCGGTATGATGGCGTACGCTACACTTCGCGCTCGGGCGACTCGGAGACTCTCGCCGATCTGTATCGGAACACACGCGGGGAAGGCTTCGGCGCGGAGTGCAAGCGCCGCATCATGCTGGGCACTTATGTGTTAAGCCACGGTTACTACGATGCCTATTACCTGAAAGCGCAGAAAGTGCGGGCCCTCATCGCGCGTGATTTCGAGCACGCCTTCCGCGAAGTGGATGCGGTGATCGCGCCGGTGTCCCCCTTCCCGGCGTTTAAACTGGGGGAGAAGGTGGACGATCCGCTGTCCATGTATTTGTCCGACATCTATACCATCACCGGCAGCCTGGCGGGGATCCCCTCGATGAGCGTACCTTGCGGGACCACCGCCGCCGGCCTTCCGGTGGGAATGCAAATTTTGACCAGGCACTTCGGCGAGCCGGTTATGTTCCGGCTGGCCGGCGCTCTGGAACAACAAACCAGCTAGGGGCCGGCTTCTTCCGAGCCCCTGCCACAAAGGAGAAACGAGATGCATCCTCAAAAGACCGTAACGCCCTTTACGCTGCCGCCGCTTCCCTACGCACCTGATGTGCTGGAGCCGCACATCGACAAGATGACGATGGAAATACACCATGGCAAACACCATAACGCGTACGTGACCAATCTGAACAAGGCGCTGGAATCGGCGCCCGACCTTTCCGGCAAGACGCTGGAAGAGCTGTTGGAGAACAATTGCGCCATCGTTCCCGAGAACATTCGGACGGCGGTGCGCAACAACGCCGGCGGCCACATCAACCACTCGATGTTCTGGAAGATCATGGCTCCGAACGCGGGCGGCAAGCCGCATGGGGATATCGGCGACGCCATTAACGGCGCGTTTGGAAGCTTCGATACTTTCAAGGAGAAGTTCAACCAGGCGGCGGCGACGCGATTCGGCTCCGGCTGGGCCTGGCTGGTGAGCCTAGGCGGGAAGCTGGATATCTATTCCACCGCCAACCAGGACAGTCCCGTGATGGAGGGTAAGTACCCGGTGATGGGCCTGGACGTCTGGGAGCACGCCTATTATTTGAAGTACCAGAACCGCCGGCCCGACTATGTCGCGGCGTGGTGGAACGTGGTGAACTGGCACGAAGTCGCCGCCCGGCTCCACGCCGGCAAATGATCGGCGGGGCCGGGGCGCCTGGCGGAGGTCTCATGGGCCTTCGGGCGACCCGGCTCCGGCACCTTTCCCCCTATGCGCGAATTTGATCTGATCGTCATCGGCTCCGGCCCCTCGGGGCAGCGGGCAGCCATCCAGGGCGCGAAGTGCGGACGCCGCGTGATCATCATCGATCAGCGCGAAATCGTCGGCGGCGTGTGCATCAACACCGGCACGATACCCAGCAAGACCATGCGAGAGGCTGTGCTGCACCTCTCGGGATACCAGTATCAGGGGATCTACGGTGTGAGTTATCACGTGAAGGAAAACATCACCATGGCCGACCTGGGATTCCGGGTGAACCAGGTGATCAAGACCGAAGCCGATGTGACCCAGGCGCAGCTCTCCCGCAACGGCGTGGAGGTGATGTACGCGCGGGCCAGCTTCGTGGACGCAACCCACATCCGGGCGGAGGGATCGCGGGGGCAGGAAGACCTTACCGCGCCCATCATCATCCTGGCCACCGGGACCAAGCCGGCTATGTCGCCGCTGGTGCCCATCAACGGCCGGAACATCATGAACAGCGACCAGATTCTGCAGATGCCCCGCATCCCCAAGTCGCTGATCGTGGTGGGTGGGGGCGTCATCGGGGTGGAATACGCCTGCATGTTCGCCATTCTGGGAGTGCGGGTGATCCTGGTGGAGAAGCGGCCGCGCCTGCTGGAGTTTGCGGATCAGGAAATCGTCGAGGCGCTCTCCTACCACCTGCGCGACCACCGCGTGACTATGCGGCTGAACGAGGAAGTGGCCAGCGTGGAGGAAACCGCCGACGGCGCGGTGGTGGCCAACCTGAAAAGCAACAAGCGGATTGCCGGCGAAGCGCTGCTCTACGCCGTGGGACGGCAGGGCAACGTGGACGACCTGAACCTGGCCGCAGCCGGCCTGGAAGCCGACAACCGCGGGCGCATCAAGGTGGATGAGGAGTACCGCACCAAGGTACCGAATATTTACGCCGTGGGAGACGTGATCGGTTTCCCCAGCCTGGCCTCGGTGTCGATGGAACAGGGACGCATCGCGGCGGCCAACGCGTTTGGGATCAAGATACAGTCGAACCGCGCCAACTACCCCTACGGCATTTACACCATCCCCGAGATTTCCTTTTTCGGCAAGACGGAAGAGCAACTGACGGATGAGGACGTGCCGTACGAGGTGGGTGTGGCCTTCTATCGCGACACCGCGCGCGGGCAGATTCGGGGCGACGTCACCGGACGGCTGAAACTGATTTTCCATCGCGAAACCCGTGAGATGCTGGGCGTGCATATTATCGGCGACGACGCAGCGGAGCTTCTGCACATCGGGCAGGCGGTGCTGATCTTCAAAGGCACGGTGGATTACTTTGTAGAAACGGTATTCAATTACCCCACGTTAGCGGAGTGTTATAAGTTGGCGGCATTTAATGGCGTGAACCGGCTGAAGCGGTATTAGAAGGCAGCCGCGGGCCAGGTAGCCCGCGCGGGAGGGAATGGAATCGATGGCGCGCAGCATCGGAGTCCTGGCGACTCATTACATCTGGACGGGCATGGTGGAAGACTTGCAGCTTTCGGGAGTGCGCATGGATCCCGAACCGGGACAGGCCCCCGTGGACCTCAAGGTGCTGCACGCCGAGGAAATCTGCGAACGCATGTGCGCGGGCATCGCCGGCCTGGCGGCGGGCGGGCCGATCGATTCGGTGGGCGCCGGGTTTCCGGGCATCGTCAAGGGCGGCGTGATCCACGAATCGCCCAACCTGAGGCAACTCAAAGGCGAGGACATGCACGGGAAGCTGGTGGCGGCGCTGGCAGCGATGGGAATCCACGCTCCCGTGACGGTGCTCAATCACGTGGACGCGCTGGCTACCGGCCTGGCGGCCACCCGCGGCGGGCTGGAGCAGTTGGTGCGGGTGTGGTACCTGGGCGACGGCATCGGATTTGGACGCTATCCGCGCAGCGACGCGCCCTGGGAGGCGGGCCATTCGGTGGTTTCGCTCGACCCGAAGGAGCGCTACTGCGGCTGTGGCGGGGTGGGTCACCTGGAGGGCATCATGGGAAACCGCGCCATGCGGCTGCGCTTTCTCGACATGGAGCCGGAGGAAGTTTTCGCCGCGGCTCGGCAGGACGACCGGCGCGCCTCGGATTTCGTGTCTCGCTGGCATCGCGCGCTGGCCGCAGCGACCGCGACGCTGGTGCACGCCGAAGGACCGGGGCGGTTTTACATCGCCGGGCCGAACGCCGATTTCGTGAACCTGGAGATGCTGGGCCGCTACCTGAACGACATGGTCAGGATGAGTTCGCTGCAAGGCACCTTCTTTGAATTCGTGCCCACCAGCCACGACCTGGCGCTGATCGGAGCGGCGGTCAGCAGCCGCGCCAGCGCCGGGGGATAAGGGCGGGGAACTGGCGGCGGCCACGCGGCTTGGGCGGGCCCGGACCGGGGTTGCCGGCGCCCGGCGACGGGACAGCGCTCCAGGGCAAGGCGTGCAGGGGATACTACCGCCGGTGGCGGGCTTGCTTCGGGTTTCTCGCTTTCGATTCTTCCAGTTAGAAAACATTCCTGCTCGCGCGGGTTTTGGTTGTACTATTAGTGTTTCCCGCGTCCCTGGAGAAGTCATTTGGTGAACCTGGGTAGTCGAATTCGTCTTCATACGGCCCGCCTGGCGCCGCTACTGGGGGCCCTCTGGCTCCTGGCATCGTACTCTGCGCGGGCCCAAACGGCGGTCGGCGCGACTTTCGGCGATGTGATCCCACTCGCGGGCGGCACTCCCTCGGACGTGGTGCTGGATCAACTGCGCCATGTGCTCTACCTGATCAACAACACCACCAGCCAGGTGTTGATTTTCGACTACACCACGGACATGATCGTGGGGACTATTCCGGTGGGCAAGAGTCCGATTGCCGGCGCTATTTCCATGGACAGCGCGTGGCTGTATGTCACCAGCGGGGCCACACCGACCCAGACCGCCAGCGGTTCGCCGCTGCTCAACGTGATCGACCTTTCGCAGGATGCGGTGGTAGCGAGCGTGGTGCTGCCGTCCACGCCGCAGGGCGTCGAAGTGGGCGCCGATGGTCGGGCCCTGGTCAGCATGCTGGGAACCAGCGCGACCACCGGGGTGTTGGCCATCTACGACCAGACCCAGAGCGCCAGCCAGCAACTTCAGGCGGTGACGGTTCCGGCACTGCCGAGCGCTCCGGCGCCGCTGCCAGCCACCACCCTGACCCGCCCGGTGCGCACCTTCAGCGGCACTCTGATGCGCACGCCGGATGGCTCAAACATCGTCGGGGTGATCACCCCCACGAGTAGCAGCACGTATATCTTCGTTTACCAGGTGGCCTCCGGGATCGTGCTTCAAAACCGCACCATCTCGGGGTCGTCGTCGGTGCTGTCGATTTCGCCGGACGGCACCCGCTTCATGGCCGGCATGACCATGTACGACACATCCACCTTGGCCATCATCGCGCAGCAGAACAACGCCAACGCGCCGTTCACCTTCGCCAACGCCGTGAACACCACACAGAATGTGGGCGGCAGCGCATTTTCGCCGGACGGGACCACCATTTACAGCGCTTTCAATACGGCGGCCAACACTACCCCCACTCCGCCGCCGTTGTCTTCCACGCTGCTGGTGGGCGACCCGACCAACCTGGGCATTCGCCTGGGCATCAATCTGCCGGAAAGCATCGTGGCCAAGATGGTGATGCTCTCGGACGGCTCGCAGGCATGGGCGTTGTCGGATTCCGGCATCATGCACCTGCCCCTGGGGAACCTCTACACCTACCCGATCATCGCGCCGGCTACCACCGACGTGTTTCTCACCTCGGACGATTGCAATCGCGGAATCGCCTCGGGCACGCTGCAGATCAACAACGCCGGACAAGGGCGATTGACCTTCTCGGTGGCCACCAACACCAGTTCGGCGCTGGTTTACCAGCAGTCCAGCGGGCTGGCGCCAGCGACCATCACCTTCACCCTGGAACCGGGACGTTCGGGCGTGACGCGCTATCCCGGCACTAATCTGTGGACCGAAGCCGGAACATCCGATGGCGCTCCCTTCAACGTCACGCTTTCGTCGGCCGAAGCCATTAACATCCCTCCGGTGATTCGGGTGTATATGAATTACCGGCAGTCGGACCAGCGCGGCGTGATTTTCCCCGTTCCCACTACGCCCAACACCAATCCCAACAATTCCGCGATTGCGGTGGCCAGCCTGGGCACGCCCACGACAGCCGGTAACGAGGGGCTGCAAGATATTGTGTTGGACCAGACCCGCAACCTGGTGTACATCACGAATTCGGGTTACAACCGGGTGGAAATATTCGATACCGTGCAGCAGGTTTTCGATACGCCCATTCCGGTGGGCCAACTTCCGCACGCCATGGCCATGAGCACCGACGGCAATTCGCTGTATGTGGCCAACACGGGCGGGGAATCCATCAGCATTGTCGATTTAAACCTGCAGAAGGTGGTGGATAACGTCGTCTTTCCACCGATCCCACGGAACGGCACAGCAGCCTTGATTTATCCGGCGACCATTGCCATGGGGCTGTTCGGCCTGGAGATTGTGATGTCGGACGGCTCGCAATGGGAGGTGGTGAACGGCGACCAGGCCACGGTGCGGCCGGCGGATTCGGTAACGCCGGTGAAGTTTGCCGGGAGCCCCGTCTACGGGATGGTTGCCGCGCCGGATAACAGTTACATCCTGACCATCAACGGAAGCGGCACGGTGTACCTGTATAACTCGCTGGACGACGCTTACCAGGACAGCCGCCTGCTTTATACGACGACCATTGAGGGCTATTACGGCCCGCTGGGCGCGGGGCCGGGCGGAGCTTACTTTCTGGCGGGCGGGGTCATCATGAACCCGTCGCTGACGGTGATCGGGGGCACTGCCAATCCCGGTTCCACCACGACCACGCCGATTGTCGGTCCGGGCGGCGGCGGCGCTACGGTGGTCAATGTGGGGAACCGCAACGTGGCGGCGGTGGCGCCGCTCGGCAGCAATGCCTTCCTGCGGCTGACCACACCGGTGCGCCAGACGATCACGACGGTGACCAACGACGATTCGCGCACTACCCTGGAACTGGTCAACCTGACCACCGGGGAGGATACACTGGCCGCGGTGACGCCGGAGAACCCGGTGGTCAGCGTTTTCGGCACTACGCGCCAGAACACCAGCCCCCGCATGATGGTGGCCGATTCGGCGGGCGTCTATACTTACGCCATCACGCTTTCCGGGCTGAGTGTGATTTCGCTGGCGCCGAGCGGCGCCGGCACGCTGCCCACCATCGCAGCACAGGGGATCGTGAATGCGGCCGATGGCACGCAGAATTTCGCTCCCGGTTCCTTCATCACCATCAACGGCACGAACCTGGCCTCGCCCGCAACCGCGCAAACGCTTCCTCCGCCGACCGTGCTGGGCGGCTCGTGCGTGACGTTCGGCGATGTTTCGATTCCCCTGCTGCAGACTTCCAACGGCCAGATTCAGGCGCAGATTCCAACTACTCTTGAATCGGGGCCACAGGTGGTGGAAGTGCGATCCCTGGCTACGGCACAAGACAGCGCTCCGGTGCTGGTGACGGTGAAGAGCGGGAACTGAAGCACGGGGGTTGAGGATTTGCGACACATTGGGGGGCGGCTTTTAGCCGGCACTGGGCAGGCGAATCGCCTGCCCCACCGTTGGAGGCGCCTTGATCGGTTTCGGCGGACCGCAGGCTCCGATCGGGCCGGCCGGATTTGCCCGCCTCAGTGTGCCTTACAATGGAATAGCCCACCTCATGGAACAAAAGATCCGCTCGACTACGGTGATCTGTGTTCGCCGCGACAACAAAGTGGTGATGGCCGGCGACGGACAGGTTACCCTCGGCCAGGAAGTTCTGAAGGCCTCGGCGCGCAAGCTGCGCCGCCTTTACAACGATAAAATTCTGGCCGGTTTCGCCGGCTCCACGGCCGACGCGTTCGCGCTTTTTTCGCGCTTCGAATCCAAGCTGGAACAGTTCAACGGCAATCTTTCGCGCTCGGTGGTGGAACTGGCCAAGGACTGGCGCACGGATCGCATCCTGCGCCATTTGGAGGCGCTCCTGCTGGTGGCCGATATCAAGAACACCTACATGGTGAGCGGCAACGGCGACGTCATCGAGCCGGATGAAGGCGTTTCGGCGATCGGCTCGGGAGGCCCCTTCGCCACCGCCGCCGCCACCGCGCTGATGCGCAACACCAAGCTTTCGGCGCGCCGCATCGTGGAAGAGGCCATGGCCATCGCCGCCAGAATCTGCATCTACACCAACGAGAACATCACTTACGAGGAACTGGAATAACCATGGTGATCTACCTGCCGGGCCAATCCGTGGATGAGGAGCCGCTGCTCGATGAGTTGACGCCGCGCGAAATCGTGCGCGAACTGGACAAGCACGTGGTCGGCCAGGCCGAGGCCAAACGGGCCGTGGCCATCGCGTTGCGCAACCGCATCCGCCGCCAGAAACTGGCCCCTGAAATGGCCGAAGAGGTGATGCCCAAGAACATCCTCATGATCGGCCCCACGGGTGTGGGCAAGACGGAGCTCGCCCGCCGCCTGGCGCGCCTCGCCAATTCGCCCTTTCTGAAGGTGGAGGCCAGCAAGTTCACGGAAGTCGGGTACGTGGGGCGCGATGTGGAATCGATGATCCGCGACCTGGTGGATATCGCCATCGACATGGTGCGGGAAGAGCGCCTGGATGAAGTGGCCGACCGGGCCGAATTGAACGCGGAGGACCGCCTGCTGGACTTGCTGATGCCGCCGCAGCCGGAACCCTCGGAAACCTCCGAGCGCACGCGGGAAAAGCTGCGCGAACGGCTGCGCGAGGGCAAACTGGACGAGCGCCTGGTGGAGATCGACGTGAAGGATCGCGGCCCCACGTTCGAAATCGCCACCAACGCGGGCATTGAAGAGATGGGCATCAACCTGAAGGACATGCTGCCTAACCTCTTCGGCCAGAAGACCCGCCGCCGCAAAATGCGCGTGGCCGAGGCGTTGGATTACCTGGTGCAGGAAGAGGAGCAGAAACTCATCGACATGGACCAGGTGACGCGCGTGGCGCTGGAGCGGGTGGAATCGAGCGGGATCATCTTCCTCGACGAAATCGATAAGATCGCGGGCCGCGAATCCGGACACGGCCCGGATGTGAGCCGCGAAGGCGTGCAGCGCGACATTCTGCCGATTGTCGAAGGCACCACCGTCAACACGCGCTACGGCTTCGTGCGCACCGATCATATTCTGTTTATTGCCGCGGGGGCGTTCCACGTGTCCAAGCCCAGCGACATGATTCCGGAGCTGCAGGGGCGCTTTCCCATCCGCGTGGAGCTGAAATCCCTGACGGTGGAGGATTTCATCCGCATCCTCAAGGAGCCCAAAAACGCGCTGGCCAAGCAATATACCGCGCTGCTGGAAACCGAGGGCATCAAGCTGGTGCTGACGGACGATGCCCTGGAAGAGGTGGCCCGATTCGCCGCCCAGGTGAACGAGAGCAGCGAGAATATCGGCGCACGACGGCTCCACACGATCATGGAGAAACTGCTGGAGGAGGTGTCGTTCGAAGGGCCGGATTTGAAGAAGAAGACCGTGAAAGTGGACGCCGGCTACGTCCGCAGACAGCTCAGCGATATTGTGAAGGACCAGGACCTGAGCCGGTACATTCTGTAGCGCGTTCTAACCCCAGATATCGCCCACGGTGAAGCCGTTGGGGAAGGGGTCTTCCGGGTCGAGCACGTACTGCGCAAAGCCGGTGATCCACGCCTGGCCGGAGAGGGAGGGGACTACGGCGGCGTAGGGGCCGACGCGCGTTTCTTCCAGCAGGCGGCCGGTGAAGGTGGTCCCCAGAATGCCCTCGTGGACGAAATCGCGGCCGAGCGGGAGTTTCCGTTTGGCGTGCAGCACGGCCATTTTGGCGCAGGTTCCGGTGCCGCAGGGAGAGCGGTCGAGCGCGCCGGTCCAGGTGGCGGGGCGGGACCAATCCAGCTTGCCGGTGGAGACCACCACGGTGTTGCGGCGATCGGCTTCCGGCCGCAGCGGCGGGCCGGATAGCTGGGCGATGGAGATGCCGGCGATGCCCGGGTTTTCCGGATGCGCCACCGGCAACTGTTCGCGGGCCGCGGCCTTGATGGTTTCCGCCACGCGCACGATGTCGCGAGCCTCATCGGGAGTGAGCCGGAAGCCCAGCGGAGCGGCTTCGGCGATGACGTAGAACATACCGCCGTAGGCCACATCCACGGTTACCGTGCCGAGGCCGGGAACCTCGACCTCGGCATCGAGGTGGGTGGCAAAGGCCGGGACGTTGCGGAAGGTCACCTGGCGCGCTTTACCGCCGCGCACTTCGGCTTCTACCGCGATGAGGCCGGCGGGCGTTTCCAGCTTCAGCGTGGTTACCGGTTCGGTAACCCGCACCATGCCCGTTTCGATGAGCACCGTCGCCACGCAGATGGTATTGGTGCCGGACATGGGCGGATACTCGACCTGCTCCATGATGACGTAGCCCGCATCGGCCTCCGGAACTGTGGGCGGCAGCAGCAGGTTGCAATTGGCGGCGGGATAGCCGCGAGGCTCGCGGAGCATGCGCAGGCGAAGATCGTCGGCGTGGGTTTCGAGCCAGGTCTTTTTCTCGAACATGGAGCGGCCGGGCACATCGAGGACGCCGCCGGTAATCACGCGCCCCGGCTCGCCGCAGGCATGCGCATCCACGGCGGTAATCAGGCGGGAAAAGCGCATATGGTCAGTTGGGCCGCGTTATCGTCCGGCGCGGGGATCGGCCTTCACCACTAACTCCTGGGTATAACTCTTGCCATCCACGGTGAGCCTGACGGTGTAAGTCCCCGGCGGCATCCACTCGCCCTGCGGCCCGGGCGTGTCGCGATAGATTGCGGAGATGGGATACTCTCCGCCCCGGCGTCCACCCCCATTCTGCCGGGCGGCATGCAAATCCCAGACGAACCGGTGCATGCCGGGCGAGGCGGGGAGCGGCTGGAATGGGCGAATCCAATAAGCAGGAACGTTGACCGCGGGGTCGGGCGGCTGCGCACGGTCGCCGCTGGAGAAGCGCCGCACCGTGCTACCCGTCGAATCCAGGATTTCCAGCATGACCGGGCCCGCGGGTGCGGCGTTCAAATTGTAATAGAGGATGGCGCCGTCGGGAGGATTTTTGCCCGCGGGCGTCTCGGGCGGGAGCGGCGTATCGGTATTGGTATCGCGCGCCAGGCGGTAAGTCACGCGAGGCTGGAATAAGTGAGCGGCGGCGCCGGCGGTTGCGGGGGTAAGTTGACGCAGCGGGGAGATATCGTCCAGAATCCAGAATCCGCGGCCGTGCGTTCCCACCACCAGGTCGCTCTCATGAACCACCAGGTCGCGAATGGACGTGGCCGGCATGTTGAGCCGCAGCGGACGCCAGTCGTCGCCATCGTTGAAAGAGACATACACCGCCAGTTCCGTTCCCGCAAACAGCAGTCCGGGGCGCACGGGGTCTTCGCGCACCACGTTTACGGGACCATCCGGCAGGCCGCGAACGGCCTCCTGCCAGGTGGCGCCGCCATCGTGGGTGCGATAAATGTGGGGTTTCTGGTCGTCGAGGCGGATGCGGTTGACGGCGGCGTAGACGGTCCGGTCATCGAAGGCGGAGGCATCGAGCTGCGAGATTTTGCTCCACGGCGTGAGGGCGGGCGGCGTGACGTTGGCCCAGGACTTGCCTCCGTCGCGGGTCACGTGGATCAATCCATCGTCGGTGCCCGCCCACAGCACGTTGACGTCGCGCTTGGAAGGGGCCAGCGCGTAGACCACGCCGCGGCGGGTGGCCTCCCTTTTAGCGGCCTCGCCATAGGAGGCCACGCTGGCCGGCAATTCATAAGTGGCGTGCGAAAGATCTTCGCTGATCGCCTGCCAGGTGTGCGCCCCATCGGTGGTTTTGAGGACCATCTGCGCGCCCAGGAACAGGGTATGCGGTTCCACCGGGGAGAAGATCAGGGGCGCAGTGCGCACATAGCGGTAATTGCCATGCGGGGCCACCTGTTGAACGTCGCCGGTGATGCGGTCCCACTTAGTAACTCCATTGCGCGCCGCGCCGTAAATGATGTTGACGTCGAGCGGATCGGGGGCGATGTAGGCGTACTCTTCGGCGCCCACGGGATGCCATTCGCGCATGGTGATCTGGCCGTCGTTGCCCCGGCTGGCAACGCCCGCGGAGCCGCTTTCCTGCTGCGCGCCATAGACCCAGTAGGGGAACTGGTTATCGGTGATCACATGATAGAACTGGGCGGTGGGCTGGTTATACCAGGAACTCCA
>JASHSS010000446.1 GCA_030038565.1 Bryobacteraceae bacterium | reverse complement strand
ATGGAGCCGCTGTTCGATCGCATCTTCGCCGAACACCGCGAGACGAAACGCATCCCGCTGAGCTTCCAAACCGAGCGCGCGCGCAATGAAATGCTGGACCACCTGGGCGCCTTTCTGGAGCACGACCCATGGCCGCACGCTGAGTTCCGATCGAGGGTGGAACAGCCCTTCGAAATCCCTCTGGGCGACTGGATCCTATCGGGGAAAATCGACCGGTTGGACGAGGCGCTGGAGGATAACGGCCGCGCGTTCGTGATCGATTACAAGTACAGCCGCGCGGAAAACACCCGAAAAAGACTGAAGGACGAGAATCTTTTGCAGGCGCCGCTCTACCTGATGGCCGCCGAACGCTATTTCGGAGTCAAGCCCGCGGGGATGTTCTACATCGGGCTGAAGGGCGGCATCGAATACGCCGGTTGGAGCGATCCCGAGATGATGGAGAGCGATCCGCTGCCGCCCGGTTGGATCGCCCAAACCGAGCGGAAGGCCCTGCGGATTGTTGAGGATATCCGCGCCGGCCGGGTGGACGTGGATCCTGCCAATCCGGACCACTGCCGGTTCTGCGACGCCGTGGATATCTGCCGCATCGAGGTGCGCGCGCCGGCGGCGCGGGCGGAGGGCGCGTGAAGACGGTGGATTTCACGCCCGCCCAGCAGAACGCCATGGACGTTTCCAGGCGCCACCTGGATACCTGCGTGGTGGCCGGACCGGGGTCGGGCAAGACTACCGTCCTGGTGGAATATTTCCGCCGGCTGGTGGAGGCGGGCACGGACCCGCTGCGCATTCTCGCCATCACCTTCACCGAAAAGGCCGCCGCCAATATGCGCGACAAGCTGGCCGGGATCTTTCGCGAAGATCCCACGCTGCGGGCGCGCATGGAACGCGCCTGGGTGTCCACCGTGCACGGATTCTGCACGCGGCTGTTGCAGGAGAATGCCGTGTTCGCGGGCGTGGAGCCGGGCTTCCGCATCGCCGATGCCAACGAATCGTGGCGCTTCGAGCAGGAGGCCATGGCGGAGGCCATCGACGAGGAGTTCGCGGCGCGGCCGGCGGCGGTCCGGCGTTTGATTCGCGGGCTGTGCTCCGCGAAATTCGAAGAGGCCGTGCTGGCGTCCTACGACGCAATGCGCGGCGCGGGTATGCGAGTGGACAATCTGGAGGCCATGCCGCCGCCCGCGGGTGTCCGGCCGGAGGCCATCGCCGGGATGTTGCGCGACCTGCGGCGCGAATCGGTCGGCCAGTGGACCGGCCCGCAGAAGCAGCAGTACCACGCGGCGCTGGAGGGCGCGGCGCGGATCGTCGAGGCGCCCACGCCGCTCGAAGCGCTGGCGGCCATCGAGCAGTTCGCCTGCAGTCTGACCAAGTGCCGGAAAGGTAACAGCGCCTACAGCCTGCTGAAGCGCATGAAGGAGGCGATCGAGGAGTCTAAATACTGGTTTCTCACCGCCCACTACGCCCCCGAGAGGCAGCTTCTGCTGGACGTGCTGGCGCGCTTCGACCGTATCTACCGCCAGCGCAAACGCCAGGCCGGCAAGCTGGATTTCGCCGACCTGGAGGAGTTCGCCGTCCGCCTGCTCGAAGAGCACGCCGAGACGCGCGAGCGGGTTCGCCGCCAGTTCGACCAGATCCTGATGGACGAATACCAGGACACCAACGGGCAGCAGGCCCGGTTGCTCGCGCTGGTGCGGCGCCCCGGCTGCTTTTATGCGGTGGGCGACATCAACCAATCGATCTTCGGCTTCCGCCACGCCGAGCCGGATGGCTTCCGCCAGTATCGCCTCGAGGTGAAGGCCGGTGGACACGAGGCCGAGCTGATGGAGAATTTCCGCAGCCGGGCGCACATCCTCAGCGCGGTGGAGAGCGTTATGAGCGGCGCCAGCGGCATTGAAGACCGCAGCCTGGTGGCCCGGCGCAAGTTCGAAGCCGAGCGCCCCGTGGCCGTAGAAGTTCTGCGCGCGCTGGGCGGCGAAAGCCTGGAAGCCCAGTGGGTGGCGCGCCGCATTCTGGAACTGGCCGGAGAGGCCGGAGAATCCCGCTTCCAGGATGTCGCGGTGCTTCTGCGCAACACCGAAGTGCTGGGCGAATTCTGCCGGGCTTTCGAAGCCGCCGGCATTCCCTACCTGGCCATCCGCGGCAAGGGCTTCTACGAGAATCGCGAGGTGAACGACCTGGCGCACCTGCTGCGGGTGATCGCGAACCCGCGCGACGAGGTGAGCCTGGCGGCGATGCTGCGGTCTCCCCTGGTGGGCGCGTCCGACGAGGCGCTGCTGTGGCTGAAGAGCCTGGGCGAAAACCTTGGGAACAATCTGGGCGCGGCGTTGATGGACCTGGATGGCGCGCGCGCCGCGCAATTCGCCCCGGCCGATGCCGCCCGGCTGACGCGATTCCGCGACCATTTGCGCCAATGGCGCGCGCGCCGCGCGTATGTTTCCTTCGACCGGCTGCTGGCGGCGGCCATCGACGATTGTGGCTACCGGCCCGAATCGGGCGCGCGCGGAACGGCCAACCTGGATAAATTCCTGGCGCAGGCGCGCGAGGCTTCCACGCGCATGACGTTGGACGGGTTCGTGGAAGAGTTGGAACTGGTGCGCGAATCCGATCGTCCCGAAGCCGATGCGCCGCCCGAGGACGCCGTGAACGCTGTTAAGATCATGACCGTGCACGCGGCCAAAGGGCTGGAGTTTCCGGTGGTGTTCGTGGCGGCGCTGCACAAGGGGATCGATACCGGCACGCCGGTGGTGGCGTTTTCGCCGCGCTACGGGCTGGGGGCGCGCTGGCGGAATCCGGCCCGCGCCACGGACGCCCGGCCCGAGGACAAGAACGACGTCTACGGCCACGCCATCCACCAGGAGCGCAAACGGCGCGAAGAAGAAGAGAGCAGCCGCCTTTTCTACGTCGCCATGACCCGCGCGGAGCAACACCTGGCGCTGAGTTTTTCAGGCCTGGCAGGGAAAAAGCAGCAGAACTGGGCGGCCGATTTGACCCGCGCCTTGCACCTGGATACCGAGGCCCCCCGCGATGAAGTCCTGGCCTTCGCGGCGCCGGATGGGAAGGCCTGGAAACTGCGGGTGCAGGCGGCCGCCGATCCGCCGGCCCCCCTCCCGCCGCGCGCCCTGCGCGTGGAGCCGGTGGACCGGCCGGTGGAGTGGCTCGCGCCCCCGGCCGTCGAAAGCCAGCAGGATGGCAACGCCTCCGTCACCGCCGTGGCGCGCTTCGCCACCTGCCCTCGCAAGTATTACCTCCAGGACTACCTGGGATTCCTGGGGCGGCAGCCCGAACTGCCAGTAGCGGGCGCGCGAGGCTCGCTCCCTGCCAACGAATTGGGAACCCAGGTGCACGACTTGCTGGCAAGCCTGCCGGTGCCGGATGCCGCCCCCGAAGCCTTGCGCCTGGCGAAGGTGTTCTCCCAAAGCTCCCTGGGACGGCGCCTGGAGCGCGCTTCCCGCGTGGAGCGCGAGTTCGATTTCCTGCTTGCGGTGGAAGACCTGGTGGTGACCGGGAAAGTGGACCTGTGGTTCGAAGAGGGCGGAGAACTGGTCATTGTGGACTACAAGACCGACCAGGTGACCGCCGCCGAAGCCCACCAGCGGGCGCGCGATTACGCGCTGCAATTGCGGCTGTACGCCCTGGCGGTGGAGCGCGTGGCGGGCCGCCCGCCGCACCGCGCGTGGCTGCATTTTCTGCGCCCCAACACCCTGGTGGAAGTGGAACTGGCGCCCTCCCTGCTGGATTCGCCCGAGCAGGTGGTGCGCGAACTCGCCGAGGCCCAGAACGCCCTGGAGTTTCCCCTGCGGGAAGCCGAACACTGCCGGCGGTGCGAGTTTTTCCGCGACCTGTGCCCGGCGGGAGGGTTACCTTGAGCGGCTATAAGTGGAAGGAAATCTCCGATCTCCCCAACGATATCGAGGCGCTGCGAGACCGGGAACTAGAAGCGCTATGGAATGTGTGGGCTAGTGAGAAGACACGGCTTGATCCCAGGCTCGTCCAGGATTTTAGCGCGCAGCTTGCGCGGGAATGGGCGATCGAAACAGGAATCATCGAAGGCATATACACTCTGGATCGGGGCATCACGCAGACCTTAATTAAACGTGGGATCGAATCCATGTACATTTCTCACGATGCCGGCAACCGGGATCCCGAGCTGGTCGCGCGCATCATACAGGCGCATGCCGACGTGTTGGATGGACTTTTCGCGTTCGTTAAGAGCGAGCGCGCGTTGAGCACAAGCTACATCAAGGAACTTCACGCGGCGCTCTTACGCCACCAGGAAACCGTCGGCGTGTTTGACCAGTATGGTCGGGCGTTCGAGGCGACGATCGAGAAGGGTTTGTACAAGACAATGCCCAACAACCCCACTCGCGCCGATGGATCATCCCATGAGTATTGCCCGCCCGAGCACGTCGCATCGGAAATGGATCGGCTGATTCAAATGCACCGGGAGCACGATGATCTCGGGGTCCGGCCGCATATTGAAGCGGCATGGTTGCATCACGCGTTTACGCAGATTCATCCGTTTCAGGATGGCAACGGCCGGGTCGCCAGGACCCTCGCAAGCCTCATTTTTATCAAGCGTGAGTTTTTCCCCCTGGTGGTCAACCGCGACGACCGGGAAGCGTATATCACCGCGTTGGAATCGGCCGATGGCGGTGACCTGGCGATTCTCGTTCGGCTATTTGCTCAGCTTCAAAAGCGCGCCCTCACTAGGGCTATCGGGAGAGCGGTAGACGTTAAGCCTGTTACTTCTGTGGAGGAAGCGCTCGCGCTGACTCGCGACATGCTCGTGGACTTGGGCAGAATTATTCCGGCTGAGTACCTCGCCGCCAAGGAGACCGCGGGCGTATTGGTCAACCAAACGCTCCAGAGGCTAAATACGGTCACAGCAGCGCTCACCAAAGACGTTTCCCGTGTCAGTTCGGAATTCGTGTTTCGGACCGGCACCTTAGGGCCCGCCGTGCCAGGGGGCGCCGTGCCCGCTAACGAGATCAAGGCGATCGCCGAGAAGCTGCAGTACGACCCCAATACCAACGACTACCATTCATCAGCAGTTGCCAACTTCCAAGCTCGGGACGTTGCGAGCAAAATCGTGGTGTCCTTCCATGGCGTGGGGTCGGCATTTAGAGGCCTGCTGGTTGCGGTAGCTTTTTTCCAGGCGGGTAATGGGCCGCCGACTCCCATCTGCGACGACGTATTCAGGATCAGCTACCAGGAACCGCGCGATGACGTTACGAAGAGATACGCAAGCTGGCTCGATGCCTGCCTGATTCGGGGGCTCGCGGAATGGCGCCGCACCCTCCTGTGATCCCGCGCTACTGGATCAGATACTGCTCCAGCTTCCCGCCGGGCATGGTGAGGGTGCTGAGGCGCAGCGTTTGATCCTTGAACTTGATTTCGAAGTGCCGGTAGGTCATGCCCCCGCGCTCTTCCACCGAGGTCTGCTTCAGGGATTCCGGCGGCCCCATCGCTTTCAGGCTGGCGGCGGCGTCTTCCAATACCTGGCGGGTGAAGTAGGCGGCGGCGTTGGGGGTCAGCAGGCTCCGATCGATCTGGCCTTGCGCTAATCCGTCGAAAATCTGGCGGGCCTGCCGCAAAGCCGGCGCGGCTTGCGGATCGTCCGGCTCCGTCAACAGCAGCGGCGCGATTTTCCCGGTGATCGCTCCCGGCGCGCTCGATCCATCCGCATTGGCGAACACCACCACGGCGGCTCGCTGGTCGGGCCACACTGTGTTCAGGCTGACGAATCCGGAGACCGCGCCGCCATGCGAAAGCCGGGGGTGCCCATCGGCGTCGTAAACCCCCACTCCCAGCGCGTAATTGGTGGGCGTGCCGTTGCGCAGGCGCACGGGGGTGGTCATGGTTTCGAACGTGGCGGGCTTCAGAAGTTTGCGGTCCATCAGGGAAATATCCCACAACGCCAGGTCGTGCGCCGTCATGGCCAGTTCCCCGGCGGCATACAGCCAGCCGCGGCCCTCCGGCTCAACCGGCCGCATGGGACCGGTGGCGAAGCGGGTGTAGCCGGCGGCATCCTGCGGCCCAAGCGGTTGTTCGGCCAGATTGATGGCGCTGGTCATGCCCAGCGGTCCGAGGATCCGCCGGGAGAGGAAGGCAAAGAAAGGCTCGCCGGTCACCTTCTCCACAATCCGCCCCGCCACCACGAAATTGGTGTTGCTGTATTGCCAGCGCGTGCCGGGGTCGAAATCCAGCGGCTTGCGGGCCCACTGGTCGAGGATCTTATCGGGCGTCACCGGCATTTCCATGAACGGCGCGACGTAATCCTGCGGGTAATAATCCTGGTATCCGGAGGTGTGGGTGAGCAACTGGCGCACGGTGATCTCGCCCGCGCGGGTCAGGCCGGGAAGGTAGTGCGAGACGCGATCGTCGAGCGATAGCTTGCCATCCTGCACCAGCAGCAAAACCGCCCCGGCGAGGAATTGTTTGCTCACCGATCCGATCGAATAGCGCATCTGCGGAGTGGCATCGGTGGCGGGCGAAAGTCGCGCTTTGCCGTAGGCCCTGGTAAAGGCGATCTGTGCGTTGGCTACTACCGCCACCGAGACACTGGGGGCTCCGCTATCGCTGAGCGCCTTGGCCGCGATGGCGTCGATCTGGTTCGCCGTGGCGGCAGGCAACTCTGCCGCCGGGGCGATGGCCGCCGCCAGGATGGCCATGGCGGCGGTGAAAAAAGCCCGGGAAGGACGCATGCAAGTGAACTCGGAGCAAGTATAGCGCGCTACGCCGTCGGTGCGGCCGCCGGCGCACACCCGGTCACTGCCATGGGTTGGCAAATCGCGGATCGCGCAGCGCGGCGTCATCCGTCAGCGACTCTAAGAACGCGATCAGATCCGCCCGGTCTTGCGCGGATAATTGGAAACCGCCGATGAGGGAGTCCTTGTTGGGATTATCGTGGCCGGCGCCGGCATTCGCGCCCGAAGCGATCGTCCTGCCGCCGGCTGCATAGTGGTCGAGAACGCCTTCGAGCGTCGCAATACTCCCGTCGTGCATGTAGGGCCTGGTGATGGCGATGTTTCTGAGGGTAGGAGCCTTGAACTTTCCGATGTCCCGGGGCGATTCGGTAAATTCGTAGATCCCCACATTCGGAGCTGGGTAAGAGAGTGGTCCGCTAAGGTTGTAGAGGCCGGTATTGTGAAACTCGACTTCTCTTCCCGCCCTGCCTTCCCAGACGGTTGTGTCGCTGAAATTAAAGCCGCCATGACACCGGAAACACGAAAGCGGCTGGCTGAAGAACAGGATTTCGCCGCGCTTGGCGGACTCCGGAATGGCGCCGTCGTCGCCGCCATAGTGGTAGCGGTCGTATGGGGAGCGGGCCGAAATGATGCTCCGCTCGAAACACGCGAGCGCTCTCGTGACGTTTTTGATGCTGAATGGATCGCCTTCAGCCGGGAATGCCTTTGCGAAGAGTTCCCGGTACCTCGGATCGGAGCGCAACATCGGGACGAATCCATCGCCTTCCCGCAACCCGAGTTCAACCGGGTGCTCGCCGAACATCGGCACGAGCGCCTGCTCTTCGAGCAGCTTCATGCGAGGATTGCTCCACGTCAAAACCGCGCTGTACGCCACGTTCACCAGGCTCATGGCGCCGCGGGAGTGCGGCTCGCCGGTGGCTCCAATACCCACCGCGCGGCCATCGGTGAACGCAAGCTCCTGCTGGTGGCAGGTGGCGCAGGACGCCTTCCCGTTCACCGACATTCGCGCGTCGTAGAAGAGGTAGCGTCCCAATTCGACCTTTGCCGCCGTCATGGGGTTGTCCAGCGGCACATTGGGCTTTGGGAAACCCTTCGGCAGATTCCAGGCGTACGCTTCGCCGGCTTGGACATGCCGGCAGAGAGGGGCTAACCAGGCCGCCAGCGGCAGGGTTAGCAGAACTCTGAAGATACACCGCACTTTATTTCCGTAACCGGACCAGCTCCAACGTTTCCAGCATTCGCACCGAGCGCGCACCAGCCTTATCATTGGGGCAGACCAGCCGGAAGGGACCCTGATAGCCGAACAGCGGCTTTCCGTCGCGCTTATCCGCTACAAGAATCGTTTCATTGGCGAAGCTCGCATCAACTTCGGCCAGCGCAAACACCACCTGGTACCCGTCATGTGCTTTCGCCAATACATACGTGGCCAGAGCCTTGCCACGCAGTTCCTTGCCTAGCGGAGCGCCGGCCCGCGCCAGCACCTCGCGAAGCGGGACACCCTCGTACTGAACCGCGGTTCCGTCTTCCTCCCGAACGGAAACGGTCTCGCGGGGCATCTTCGCAAGATCGTCAGCCTTCAACTGCAAAGGCGAGGAAACGTCGCCGGCGACCGCGAGCACTGCCGGCGGCGATTGCGGCGATTGAGCGGGCGCGACTCCCGCACTGAGCGCGAATAGCGCCAGCAGCCCACGAGACGCACCGCCCCAAAAGACCCTGTGTCCGCTCATTTCCCGCATCCTCCCGGTCCGGTTGTCTTATATAGAAGACAATGTACATTATACTGAACCGGGCGTAGCTGCACCGGGCTTCAGACAAGCTTCAGAAACCTGTCACGGCCGGGCGCACGTCTTTTAACACCGCCGCCCATCCGGTGTAAGCGTCTTCTTCCAGCCGGAAGGCCACGTCTACGCGGCCGCCCGCCGGCAGTTCCGCGGCTCGTTCGGCGAAATCCCAGGCCTTCAGCGCGAGGGTGCGCCCGTTCTGCCGCACCATCACCCGCAGGTGCTTCTCCTTCCACGGGGCCGGCGGACCGGCCACTTCCA
>JASHSS010000445.1 GCA_030038565.1 Bryobacteraceae bacterium | reverse complement strand
ACGGTCATGAAGTTGGCGTCGCCGTACCAGCGCGGCAGCACGTGCAGGTGCAAGTGGGCCGCGATTCCCGCGCCCGCGCTCCTGCCGATGTTCATCCCCAGGTTGAATCCATCCGGCCGGTAGACCTGCCGGAGGCGTTTTTCGGTGTCCCTGGCAAGCTGGATCAGTTCCACCAGCGCCTCGGGGTCGAGATCCTGGAGCGTGGCCACGTGACGTTTGGGCACCACCATGACATGCCCGCTGGTGTAAGGGTAGCGATTCAGAATGATGTAATTGTGCAGGGCGCGGTGGACCACCAGCAGGTCGTGATCGTCAGCCTGCGCGCCCGCCGCGGCGCAGAACACGCACTCTACCGTCTCCCCTACCTGCGCGATATACGAGTAGCGCCAGGGGGTCCAGAGATAATCCATGCTGGTGGGGAGCGCTCCTCGCTTAGCCCGGAATCGTTTCGGCCGCCGGCGGAGGAGGCGGCGCACTACCCGGCACAGCCGAGTTGTTCACCACGTCCTTCAATTCCTTGCTGGGTTTGAAGTACGGAATTTTCTTGGCGGGCACTTCCACCCGCGAGCCGGTCTTGGGGTTGCGTCCAATCCGGGGCTGGCGTTGCCGGGTGCGGAAACTGCCGAATCCCCGGATCTCGATTTTATCTCCGGTTCTGAGGGAGCGCACGATACTGTCGAATATCGCCTCCACGATGACCTCGGATTCCTTCCGGGTCATCTCCACCACCCGGGAGACTTCTTCAATCAGATCGGCCTTCGTCATCGCATTCTCCTTGGCATCAATCGGTTAGAAACCGCAGTATCGCTTGATTACGCGCATTTTGCAAGTCACCCCTGGTTGCGGTCCTTGAGACTCATCACCTCTTCGATGGTGGAGGTGGCGGCCGCGGCCTGACGCTGATAATCTCCCAGGCGGCTCTTTTCCTCGTCGTCGGACACGGCCCGCAGGCTCAATCCGATCTTTTTTTCCGCCTCGCTCATCTTGATGATCTTAAAATCCATCTCCTGTCCTACGTGCAGAGGCGCCTCGTCGCCCCCCCTCCGGCCGGTATACCCCGGCACTTCCGAGAAGTGACACAACCCTTCGACCCCCTCGGCCAATTCCACGAAAGCTCCAAAACTGGCCAGGCGGCAAACCTTTCCATGAGCCACGTCGCCCACCTGGTGGCTCTGAAAGAAACTTTCCCAGGCATCCGGCTGAAGTTGCTTGATTCCCAGGGACAGCCGGTGCGAAGAGGAATCGATATTCAGGATTACCGCTTGCACGATTTGGCCCTTTTTAAGAATCTCGGAGGGATGTTTCACACGCTTGGTCCACGACAGATCCGAGACGTGCACCAGACCGTCGATGCCTTCCTCGATTTCGATGAACGCACCGAAATCGGTCATGTTCCGCACGCGGCCCTCTACTACCGATCCAACGCTGTAACGGCTGTCGATGGTGGTCCAGGGATTGGGTTCCAGCTGCTTCAGCCCGAGCGAAATCCGCCGCTCCTTGGGATGCACCTCCAGGATCACGGCTTCGACCTGATCGCCGGCTTTCACCACCTTGGAGGGGTGTTTCATGCGCCGCGACCACGTCATTTCGCTGATGTGGATGAGACCCTCGACACCCGGCTCCAACTCCACGAAAGCGCCGTAATCGGTGACATTCACCACCCGCCCGATTACCCGTCCGTTCATCGGATAGCGTTCCGCGACGGTCTCCCAGGGGTCCGGTTCGAGCTGCTTGATTCCGAGTGAAACGCGTTCCTTGGTGCGTTCGAACTTGAGCACCTTGACGGTGATTTCGTCCCCCACGTGGAGCATCTCCGAAGGATGCCCGATGCGCCCGTAGGACATATCCGTGACATGCAGCAGGCCGTCGATTCCGCCCAAATCGACGAAGGCGCCGTACTCCGTCAGGTTTTTCACCGTGCCGGTGACGACCGAACCTTCCACGAGGTGTTCCAGCGTGGCGCTCTTGCGGACGTTGATCTCTTCTTCTACGGCCGATTTGCGGGAAACCACCACATTGCCGCGGCGACGGTTGAGCTTGATGATTTTGACCGGGATATCCTGCCCGACCAGCAGATCCAGGTTGTGCACCGGACGCGGATCGGCCTGCGATCCGGGCATAAAGGCGCGGATTCCCACATCCACGGCCAGTCCGCCTTTAACGCGCCCGAGCACCCGGCCGGAGATGATCAACTGTTCGTTATGGGCCTTTTCCAGGTGGTCCCAGATGCGCAGGCGCGCCGCGCGCGTGTGCGAAAGCAGGACATACCCTTCGGGCGGTTCGCCGTGCTCGATCATCACATCGACCACGTCTCCCACCGATACCGTCAATTCCCCGGTTGGTGTCTGAAACTGTTCAATGGGGACAATGCCCTCGGACTTGTATCCGAAATCGATGATCACGTCCTTGGCGGTAATGCTCAGGACGGTGCCCTGCAGGACTTCGTCGGCGGCCGGCGGGGCGAAATGGCTGTAGTCGTCGAGCAGATTCTCGTAGTTCTCCGGAATCGTCTGGTCCCCCTGCCCTTTATTCTGGTCTTCGGCCATCTAGCCTCCGCCACTCCCGGATTCGTGGAGCCCGCAAAACACCCTGCCCGCCACACTCGCGGCGACAATCCAAGCCAACGCGGCTGCCGTCTTCCTGTGAGTGCTTGCGCTGTGGCGAGAGGACATGCTTCCGACTACCGAAAACCGCTGAAAGATCAGTATGTTAGCAAATATACGCCGAGTGCCGGAGGCTTGTCAACGGGCAGCGGCAAGCGGTGGACGGCGGGAGCGGGGCAAATCGGGGGTTTTCGCCCCGTAACTCTCAACCCGGAACGTTGGCGGACATCCGGCAAGTCCGAAAAAAGTCTGGAAAGCGGATCGTTTCGGCGCTACAATCGGGCAGGCTCTGTTCCAGAACAAGACTGGTCCTCTGGTCGGTCGATTCATACCGGCATCTTAGGAGGTTTCCATGTTTGATAGCCTCGCGGACCGGATCAGAGACGACGAGCATAAGGAAGTCAACCAAACCGAGCGGATCGTCCGCTGGGTGGTGGTGGGTGTGTTGTCCATCCTGTTATTCGGCGGTCTTTATATGGGTATCCGGCTGATTGAATAAGCAGCCCGGGGGAGTTTTTTCGCGGCCTTTGGGCCGATCGAAATCGCTGGCTCCGCGCGCGGCGGGCCGGCCGGGTTACTCTGTGGGTGCGATCTGGCGCATCACCCAGGTGACCTTCTGCGCGTACTCCGGGTGGGGGTTATAGATCGCCAGAATCTGCGCTACATTCTTGTGCCGGTAGGGTGGGCGGTGGGCGAGATGAAAGGCCACGTGGTGTATGCCGGCGGCCAGAGAATCGAAATGCGCCCGCCCGCAATCCCACCCGAACAGGTTATTATTGCGGGCCTCTTTACCGCCGCCGGTTTCCACAAACGAAAGGCTGGGAAGCAGGCGCCAGTCCAGGTGGTAATCGTCGGCCGCTTCGAGGAAGATATCCGCTAACTGCAAAGCCGGGCAATTGGCCTGGGCGAAGAATTTCTGAAGGCAGATGAGCCGGGGGTCCACCGGAAGGGCGGAAGCTTTCGCCGGAGCCGAGGCGTGGCGTGGCAGTTCTGTCTGGTGACGGGAAACCGCGCCCGGCAACGACACGATCCCGGCAAACACAATCAGGCCACTGAAAATTCTTTTTATCATCCGAAAACTCCTTATCGGCAGCGAGGCGAAACTACCCAGGGAAAAACAATTACCGGCGACGACAGGCGGGAGCATACACTCCCGACTGCGAGGGTTTACGGAAAAGACATAAGTTGAGATTATACCACTGTGAACTGCAGAATTTAGGAAATTTTACAGCACCACCGGCGGGTGGCGCAAGCGCCTGGATTCGCCGCGCGGCGGGCGGCGATTACCACGCAGTTGACGGGAGTTTTAATCTTCGCGGGTCTTGTTATTCTTGTACGCCACGAAACCCACAAACCCCGCCAGAATCAGAAACGGCGGTGCGCCCAAGATAAATATCCCCATATTCATCACCCGCGACCGGGCGGCATTCTGAGCCGCCGCTGTACGGTAGCACATCACGCACTGCGCGCCGGCAGGCAACGCCAGTGCCGCCAGCAACGCCAGTCCAGCCAATCGTCGTCTCATGGTCCAGGCCTCATGAAGGGCAGGCGGGAAGCGTCGCCCAGGAAAATCAGCATCAGCAGAATGCAGAATATCAGCATGGGGTAGAGCGTCAGAAACAGGCTCAGACGCTCGAATTTCAAATGCATGAAATAGGCGATAATCAAGGCGGCCTTGATGACCGAGAGTCCGATGAAGATGGTCAGCATCAGGATCACGGGCACCTGCTCGTAGGCCAGAAAGATCTCGCATCCGGTCAGCGCCAGCAGCGCGATCCACACCTTCACGAAGGTTAATGTGCCCGCCCCTTCGCCGTGTTCCAATACTTCTTCGTGTGCGCTCATGGATTGGTCCTCAGATCTTGGCGGACAACAGGTAAACCAGCGGGAAGACGAACATCCACACCAGATCCACGAAATGCCAGTACAGCCCGCTTACTTCCACGTCGATGGCTTTGAATTTGCCGCGGAAGACCGCCTGGCAGATCACTCCCAGGTAAATAATACCGGTGATTACGTGGGTCATGTGGAGGCCGGTGATCCCGAAGAAAGTCGCGCCGAACAGGGGCACATCCCAGGGATTGTGCGCCGGCGTCACGTGCTCGTTATTGATCAGGTTGAGCCACTCTGTGAGGTGCAGTCCGACGAACAAGGCGCCGCCCGCCATGGTCGCCAAAATCCATCCGCCGGCCGCCTTGCGGTTGCCGTGGTTCATAGCCTGCACGGCCATCACCATGGTCAGGCTGCTCGACAGCAGCGCCAGGGTCATGATGCTCGAAAAGATGATGCTGGGCGAAAAATGGAACGGCGTGGGCCAGTTCGGATTCGATACCCGGCCGTAGGTGTACGCGAACAGCAGGGCCGAGAAGGTGAGCGAATCCGAAATGATGAACAGCCACATCCCGAACTTCTTCGAATTGACCGCGTAGGGCGACCGTCCTCCATCCCACACCGATGTGGCCGCCGCAGTGCCTTGCGTCGACATCCCTTACCCCCAAACGTAGAATAGGATCATCAAATAGATCCAGAGACCATCCAGAAAATGCCAGAAGACGGCGCTGACGTCGATGGCCGTGCGCTTGGCCGGCCCCAGGCTCAGCCGGAGCGCCTGCACATCCACCCAGACCAGCGCGGTGATCCCGCCCAGCAGGTGGAAGGCATGGCAGGCGGTCAGGACATAGAAGAACGAACTGCTCGGGTTGGTGGCTACGAACACGCCGGCGTCCTTGAGTTCGCGCCACGCCAGCGCCTGCCCCACCAGAAACAGGATTCCCAGCAGCGTGCCGGCGCTCCACCAGGCGTTGAATCGCGACCGCTCGCCGGAACGCAGCGTACGGCGCGCGATTTCCAATACCGCGCTGGACGCCAGCAGCACCAGCGTGTTGACGAACAGGATGGGCGGCTTGGGGGTGGAAATCCAGTCGTCCGACATCCCCCGCCGCACCACAAAGGCGCTGGTGAACGCAGCGAAGACCATGGTGCTGGCGGCCAGCAGAACAAACAGCGCCGTAAAGGAGGCCTTGCGCGACGCACCGAAACCTTCCGGGCTGCCATCCCCTCCCCACCCGCCTTCGGCAGGGGGAGGCGGCGGGCCTTTCAAAACATCATGTGTGAGAATGCCAGGCATACCCATATGGATGCGCTAGTGCTCTGAAGGTACCGCCGATGGCGGGTCCGTCTGCATGATAAAATCCGACGCCGCGCCCGGCACACTGTACTCATAAGGACCATGGTTCACCACCGGATGCACCCCGGCGAAGTTGTCGAACGGGGGTGGCGAAGGAACGGTCCACTCGAGGGTGGTCGCATTCCAGGGATTCACGGGCGCTTTGGGGCCCTTCATCAGGCTCCAGAAGAGATTCACCACGAAGATCAACTGCACGGCGGCGGTGAAGTACGCCGCATAGGTCATAAACTGGTGCACGGGAATTAACCCGCCCAGGTATTCCACGTCGGTAAAGGCCGAGTAGCGCCGCGGGTTGCCGGCGATGCCCAGGTAGTGCATGGGAGTGAAGATGCAATAGACCCCGATAAACGTCAGGTAGAAGTGGATCTTACCAAGCGTCTCGTTCATCATCCGGCCGTACATTTTGGGGAACCAGTAGAAAGTGCCCGCAAACATGCCGAAAATCGCCGCCACCCCCATAATCATGTGGAAGTGGCCCACTACGAAATAGGTGTCGTGGAAGTACAGGTCGAGGGCCGGCTGCCCGAGGAAAATGCCGCTCACGCCGCCGGTGACGAACAGCGAAACGAATCCGAGGGCGAACAGCATGGCGGTAGTGAAGTGAATCTTGCCGCCCCAAAGCGTACCCAGCCAGTTGAAAGTTTTGATGGCCGAAGGCACCCCGATACACATCGTCAGGGTGGCGAAGGCCATGGCCGAGTACGGGTTCATGCCGCTCATGAACATGTGGTGCCCCCACACCAGGAAGCCCAGGAATCCGATGCTCAGGATGGCGTACACCATGGCCTTGTATCCGAAGATGGGTTTGCGGGAGAAGGTCGAGAGTAACTGCGACGTAACTCCCATGCCGGGCAGGATGGCAATATACACTTCCGGATGGCCGAAGAACCAGAACAGGTGCTGCCATAGAAGCGGCGAGCCGCCTTTGTGATCCGCCAGGATGCGGTCGCTGATCATCATCCCGGCGGGCAGAAAGAAACTGCTTCCCGCGAGGCGGTCGAGCAGCAGGAGGACTCCGGCGGCCAGCAGCACGGCGAAACCCAGCAAACCGAGGATGGCCGTCACCAGCCAAGTCCAGCAGGTGAGCGGCATACGCATCAGGGTCATCCCCTTGCAACGGAGATCGACGGTGGTGGAGATGAAGTTGATGGCGCCCATCAGCGAGGCGCCGCAGAAGATCGCGATCGAGAGGATCCACAGGTTCTGGCCCATCCCCTCGCCGGGTCCGGTGACGCGTCCGGCGGCGCTTAGGGGAGGATACGCCGTCCAACCCGAAAGGGGCGCGCCGCCCTCGACAAAGAACGCCGCGATCATCACCACCAGAGCCAGGAAGGTGGTCCAGAACGACATCATGTTCAGCACCGGGAAAGCCATGTCTTCGGCCCCGATCTGAATCGGCAGCATGTAATTGCCGAAGCCGCTCTGCGGCACGGTGGTGAGCACAAAGAAGACCATGATGGTGCCGTGCATGGTCATCAGCGACAGGTACAGTTCCGGCGTCATGACGCCGCCTGCCGCCGCCGTGGGCCAGAGCTTGGCCATCCAAGCCACAGACACAGTGGGGTTCACCATGTGGTAGCGCATCAGCAGCGACAGAAACATGCCTATGAACACCGAGAACAGCCCCAGGAAGTAATACTGGATGCCGATTACTTTGTGGTCCAGGCTGAAAACATACCGACGAATAAATCCCTCGGGCGCATGATGAGCATGCACTACGGGAGACGACATAAGCTCTCCTCTGAAGACTGAAGTGGCCTAAGCCCGCGGCGTTGATCCAAGCGGGGCATTACTTTTGGGCTAGCATCTGCTGCTGCCAGGCCGCGAAATCCGCCACGCTCATCACCTGCATGGTGGTCCGCATCTGGAAGTGGCCCAGCCCGCATAACTCCGAACAGGGCACTTCATAGATGCCGATCTGATCGGCCTGGAAGTGTATCGGAATCTCCATTCCGGGGACGATATCCTGCTTCATCCGCAGCTCGCGGACGAAGAAATTGTGGATGACATCGCGCGAATTCATTCTCAGAAGGATCGGCTTTCCCACCGGCACCTTCAGCGAAGCGCTCACGATGTCGTCTTTGCTGGCGGGGTCTTTGTCGTCGAGACCGAACGGGTTGCCCGCCGAATCGTTGACTAACTTGAGGTCGATATGGCCGAATTTGCCGTCCGGCCCGGCATAGCGAAAGCTCCACGAAAACTGCTTGGCCAGCACCTCGATGGGAATGGCGTCGGGCGGGGCCTCGTCGAAATGCACGCCCGCCCAGATCTTGGTCCCCATCACCACCAGGCTCAGAAACAGAAGCGCGGTGGCGCTGGTCCAGAGAGTTTCCAGCCGGTTATTGCCGTGAGTATACTGCGCGCGCCCGCGCCCGTCGTTGCGGAATCGGACGATGACATAGCCCAGCGCGAACTGCGCCAGGATGAAGATCACTCCCACTACCACCAGGGTGCGCATGAACTGCGCGTCGTAAGCCACCCCATGCTGGTTGATGGGCGGCGGAAACCACCACGTTTTAGCGAAGAAGAAATACGCAACACCGACCGTCAACGCCCAGACTACGGGAGCAAGCAGCATCCCAACGTCCCTCCACGAAGGATCACTCCTACCTCAACTGATGTCAGGTGGTGACACACTATCACAGTGCGCGAAGGATGTGCAACTCCGATTCGCAAAGTGTCGGGAAGTGGTTGGCGACGGGCCCGCGCGCCTCCTGGAGGTGTCGCGAGCGATTCGGAAGGCTTCTCGCCAAGGCGCCAGGACGCAAAGTACCGCCAGGAAAAAAGAACGCTCGGCACCGGCATGGCTCACTGGAAAAACCGCCTGGGTTCGGGTCGAAAAGTCTCGCGGAGGGGTTCAAGGGCCCGCGCGCCCCTGAGCAGCTTGGAAGTGCCGCGAGCGATTCGGAAAGGTCTCTCGCCAAGGCGCCAGGACGCAAAGTACCGCCAGGAAGAAAGAACGCTCGGCACCGGCATCGCTCACCGGGAAAACCGCCTGGGTTCGGGTTCGAAAAGTCTCGCGGAGGGGTTCAGGGGCCCGCGCGCCCCTGAGCAGCTTGGAAGTGCCGCGAGCGATTCGGAAAGGCTTCTCGCCAAGGCGCCAGGGCGCAAAGTACCGCAGGAAAAAGCGGCGAAGGCACGAGGAGTACCGGGCTGCGGACTTCTTGCGTACTTCTTCCGATGGCGTTTGATAGCAGACACGACTGGCCGACAGGGAATTGGGTAGAATGAGGGCGAAGGGGGGCAAGCCTTGGGATTCGATCCGCTGCGCTGTGAGCCGGCGGAGACCGGCTTGGCGCTGCCGCGATGGATGTCCTCTGGATCACCGCCGGGCTCGGCTGCGATGGGGAGACCATCTCCATCACCGCTGCCACACAGCCCGCGCTGGAGGAATTGATTTTCGGTGCGCTCCCCTCGGTGCCCGAGATCCGCCTGCATAATCCGGTGCTCGCCTACGAGGTCGGCGACGATTTTCTGGGGGCTTTCTATCGCGCGGCGGAGGGCCGGCTAAGTCCTTTCATCCTGATAGTGGAAGGCTCGATCCCCACCGAACGCAACAAGCAGGAGGGCAGTTGGGCTACCTTGGGGACCGACCGCCAAACCGGGCAGCCGATCCCCACCTGCCACTGGATCGACCGGCTGGCCCCGCGCGCCTGGGCGGTGGTGGCCCTCGGAACCTGCGCCACCTACGGGGGCATTCACGCCATGGAGGGGAATCCCACGGGGGCCATGGGGCTGCCGGATTACCTGGGGTGGCAGTGGAAATCGGACGGCGGCATTCCCATCGTGTGCGTTCCCGGCTGTCCTGCGCAGCCTGACAACATGACCGAGACGCTGCTGTACCTGCTGCGGCAGTCGGCCGGACAGGCGCCCATGATTCCGCTGGACGAAGCTCTCCGGCCCACCTGGCTTTTCAGCGAGACGGTCCACGAGGGTTGCGATCGCGGCGGCTATTACGAACAAGCCGAGTTTGCCGCCGGCTACGGCGGGCGCCAGTGCATCGTGAAACTGGGCTGCTGGGGACCCGTGGTGCAGTGCAACGTGGGTAAACGGGGCTGGACCAGCGGCATCGGCGGCTGCCCCAATGTCGGCGGCATCTGCATCGGCTGCACCATGCCGGGTTTTCCGGACAAGTTTATGCCCTTCATGAACCAGCCCCCGGGGTCGCTGCTGTCCTCGAATGCGGTCTCCACCTACGGCCGGGCCATCCACGCCCTGCGACGCTTCACCCAGGCCTCGCTGAACAAGGAGCCAAGCTGGCGGCTGCGCTAAACTCATGCGACACGAAAGCGCACAACCCGCCCTCGAAGAGATGGACCCGGTGCAGGCCGAAGAGACGCTGCTGCGGCTGGCACAGGTTTTCCTGAACTCTTCGGCGGCCGGTTCCGGTCCCGGCGTTTACAGGCCGGATACCGCGGCTCCCAATCTGGAGGCGCAATATCGCACCCTGATCGAACAGATCCCCGCGGTGGTCTTCATGGTCTCCCTCGATGGCGGCGCGGGCGAGGCGTACGTCAACCCGCAGATCGAAACCATGCTGGGATTCTCTCGCGAGGAATGGCTGGAAGATCCGGTCCGCTGGTACGAAAGGATTCACCCCGGCGACAAGCACCGCTGGAGCGCCGAAGCCGCCGAAATGTTTCTTTCCGGCAAGCCGCTTCAGTCGGCTTACCGGGTGATCGCCCGGGATGGGCGCGTGGTGCATTTTCACTGCAACGCCCGAATGGTCCGCCGCCCGGATGGCCGGCCCTGGTTTGTTCACGGCGTCGGATTCGACATCACCGATCTGAAGCGCGCCGAACAGGCTCTCGAAGAGGAACGCAACTTCGCCGCGGCGGTCCTGGACACGGTGGCCGCCCTGGTGCTGGTCCTCGATCCCGACGGGCGCATCGTGCGCTTCAATCGCGCCTGCGAGCGGACCACCGGATACGATTCCAGCGAGGTGATCGGGCGCCAGGTGTACGACCTGTTTGTGGCGCCGGAAGAGATCGCCCGCTTCCGCGAGATCTTCGAGCAGTTGCGCGCCGGCCTCTTTCCGGCCGCCTACGAGAGCACCTGGGAGACCCGCGAGGGCGCGCGCCGGGTGATTGCCTGGTCGAGCACGCTGCTGGCAGGCAAGCAGGGCGCCCTGGAGTACCTGATCCTCACCGGAATCGATGTCACGGAAGCCAAGGACCTGGAACGCACCATTCTGGAGATCAGCGGGAGGGAGCAGCGGCGCATCGGCCAGGATCTCCATGATGGGCTCGGCCAGCACCTCACCGGCGTCGCTTTCCTCAGCAAGGTGCTGGAGCAGAAACTGCGCGAGAAAGGCCTGCCGGAAGCGGTCGAGGCGGCCAAGATCGTGGACCTCGTCAACCAGGCTATCGGCCGCACGCGGGAACTGTCGCGGGTCCTCCTGCCGGTGCTTTCCGATCCGCCGGGGCTGATGGCCGCGCTCGAGCGGCTGGCCTTCGAGGTGGAAGACCTCTTCCAGGTCTCCTGCCGCTTCGAGTGCGACCAGCCCGTTTTGATTCGCCATACCCATATCGCCACGCACCTCTATCACATCGCCCAGGAGGCGGTAAACAATGCTCTGAAACATGGCCGGCCGCGCCACATCGCGATCCGCCTGGATCTCTGCGATGGACCGCTGATGACGATCGAGGATGATGGAGTGGGGATGCAAAACCGGCCCGAGGCGCGGGGAGCCGGCGGAATGGGGCTGCTGATTATGAGCCACCGGGCCAAGATGATCGGCGGCACCCTTGAGATTCGGCCCGCACCATCGGGCGGGACCGCTGTGCGCTGTGGGTTTCCCGCGGGCAATGTAGAAGGAGGCTGACTCTATGACGCCGCAATACCGAGTCGTACCGGCGGCCAGGAAAGCAACGGTTCTTCTGGTGGACGATCACCCGATCGTGCGTCAGGGACTCGCGCAACTGATCAACCAGGAGCCGGATCTGACGGTCTGTGGACAGGCTGGGGATGGGAGCAGCGCGCTACAGGCCATTGCGGCCCACCGGCCCGATATCGTAATCCTGGACATTTCCCTGAATGGTCCGGACGGCCTTTCGGTGCTCAAGGAAATCCGCCTGATTTACGCCGACCTGCTGGTGCTGGTGCTCTCCATGCACGACGAATCGCTCTATGCGGAGCGAGCGCTGCGCGCCGGCGCCAACGGCTACATCATGAAGCAGGAGGCCACCGAGCGGGTGTTGCAGGCCATCCGCCGCATTCGGGGGGGAGAGATTTATGTGAGCGACCGGATCGCCAGGCGCCTGCTGCGCCAGGTGGTCAGCAGCCCGGCGCCGGGAAAGACGCCCATCGAGGCCCTCACCAACCGCGAGCTTGCCGTGTTCCGGCTGATCGGCAAAGGCCGCGCCACGCGCGAGATTGCCGACGACCTGCACGTCAGCGTCAAGACCGTGGAGAGCTACCAGGCGCACATCAAAGAAAAACTCGTGCTGAAGAACGCCCGCGAGCTGGTGCAGCATGCGTTTCAATGGGTGACGCGCGAAGACGGGCCGTAGGAGTGGCGCAGGCCTGCCGGCAGTCGCTGGTTACGGAGCCTGCGAGGGCGCCCGGCGTGTCCCGCCAACTTCGAAAAACGTACTGAGATTGAGATAATGAGACATGCCCGGCTGCGGCGAGATCCGCGGCCCCGGCGTTGCCGGGCGGAGGCAAGCCTCTGAAACCGGCGGAGTACAATTTGCACAGGGCGTTGTGCGCTTGCGCTTCCTCAACTCGCCCGAGCGGGAAGCCGTGGAAGTGGAGATTCTGAAGGGCAAACATGTCAATTACGCCAAGATATAGAAACCTGATCGTCGCGGCTGTATGTGCTGGCGCCGCGGCTGCCTGGGGATTCCAGGCCGCCAATCCGCACGCGCCGAAGAAACCTATCGACTACGCCAATGGCCTGGTGGGAACGGCGCCCCTGGACCGCCAGGAACTGATCGGCAATGCGCCCCCGCCGGGCGAGGAGTTATATACCGGCATGACCTCGCCGGGCGCGGTACTGCCGCACGGCATCACCAATCTGGGTCCAATTAATAAGGACCTGGATCTTTCTTACCCCGCCGGCGTGGGGATGTCTTATAACTACACTCATCGCACCATGCTGGGATTTTCCAGCGCTATGCCAGGATTGGTGGTGATGCCGGTGAACGGCAACTGGACCGTGCCTCCGGAACGCACGGGCTCGGTTTACGACAAGAGTAAGGAGAAGTCATCACCGGGCTATTACACGGCCTATCTGGACGACTTCAAAGTCAAGGCCGAGATGACGGTGACCGAATTCACCGGTATGTACCGGTTTACTTTCCCAGCCAGCCAGAACGCGCATATTGTGATGGACATGAGCCGCGGCGGCGGCACGATCGAGATCCTCGACGATCACACCGTTCAGGGATACGCCGAGCGGCCCATTCGCGGGTCCATTTCGGGAGCTTCCACGCGCGGCACCGCGCGGACCACGTTCGTGGCGGAGTTCTCGAAGCCCTTCCGCTCGTTCGGCAGTTTCCGGCAGAATCCGCCCCAGGGAGGGCGCGGCGGCCTGCTGGGTTCCAACACGGTCACCCCGGGCGGAAAATCGGAGACCGGGCGGTATGCCGGCGCCTTCCTGGATTTCGCGACCTCGGCGGGCGAAGCCATTCTGGTCAAAGTGGCCTCGGCGGATAGTTTCGAGGATGCGCGCAAGGAGATTCAGGATGAGAACCCCGGCTGGAACTTCGATGGCGTCCATCAGCGCGCCGAAGAGGCCTGGGCACGCAAACTGGACACCATAGAGGTGCGGGGCGGAACCGAGCACGAGCGCATGCTGTTCTACTCGAACCTGATGCACTCCTTCGCCAGCCCCCGGTTGGTGGCGCGCAAGGGCGGCCAATTCCGCGGCCTGGATGGGCAGATCAAGACCGCCTCCTACGACCGCTACGGGCCGGTGCCCTTCTGGGATACCGGCCGCGACCAGGTGGTTCTGCTGACGCTGGTGGAACCGGAGGTGAAGGTGGACATTCTGCGCTCCACGCTGGACCAGGCGCGCGAGACCGGCTACATGCAGACCTCTTTTCACGGCGACCACGCCGTGTGGATGTACCTGGGCGACTGGCAGCGCGGTGTTCCGTTCGATTACGCGGCGGCTTATGAGTACCTGCGCAAGAATGCGACCGACACCAGGGGTCCGCGGCGTAACCTCGCGGAGTATCTCGAAAAGGGCTGGGTCTCGGATTTCATTCCGGACCGCAATCCCAGCCCGCCGTACGCGGGCGGCAATGCCGGGGTGGCCAAAACGCTGGAGTACAGTTGGGACGATTACTCGCTTTCCGTGTACGCCGGGAAACTGGACAAGGAAGAAGACCGCCAGATGTTTCTCAAACGCGCCGCCAATTACCGCAACGTATTCGATTCCTCGATCGGATTCATGCGCGGCAAGACTGCCGACGGCAACTGGATTTCGCCCTTCGACCCGCTGGAACCGTATTACAACTTCATGATGAAGGAGGCTTCCGGCTGGTCCACGCTGTGGCTGGCGCCGCACGATGTGCAGGGCCTCATCAACTTACTGGGCGGCCGCGAGAAGTTCGACGCCAAGCTGGATGCGTTCTTCACCACGCCGTATCATCCCAAAGGCATTTGCCGCGATTGCACCGGCATGGTCGGACAGTATGTACAGGGCAACCAGCCCGATCAGCAGGCGGCTTATTACTACGACTGGGGCGGCCAGCCCTGGAAGACCCAGGAACTTAGCCGCCGGATTCTGCGGCTGCTCTACGGAAGCGACCAATACGGCCTGGCCTTCCCAGGCATGGACGACCAGGGTTCGACATCCTCGTGGTACGTGCTGAGCGCCATGGGATTCTACACCGTGGACCCGGCGGAGCCGGTCTACATCATGGGCAGCCCGATCTTCAACCAGGTAACTATCCACTTAGGCGGCGGGAAGGATTTCGTAATTACGGCCAATAACAACTCGGAGCGGAATCTGTATATCCAATCCGCGACGCTCAACGGCAAACCGCTCAACCGCCCCTGGTTCACACATGCGGATATAGCCCAGGGAGGCAGACTGGTGCTGAATATGGGGCCGGAACCAAATAAAAGCTGGGGCAGCGCCGCCGATGCCGCGCCGCCCTCGATGTCGAAACCGCTTTAGGGGCGCAATCCGGCAGTCCTGGCGTTCTCTCGTACGAAGGCCTTCACCCGCTCATGGATCTGATCGCGGATACGGCGAAAGGCCGCCAGCCGTTCCGTCTCGGTTCCTTCCACCGCGGGGTCTTCCAGGCTCCAATGGAGGCGCACGGCGCCGCCGGGAAACACGGGACAGTTGTCGCGGGCGTTGTCGCAGACCGTCACCACATAGTCGAACGCCTGGCCGGCGAATTCGCCGACCGATTTTGACCGGTGACCCGAGATGTCAATGCCAAGTTCGCGCATGACCGCGACGGCCTCGGCGCGCACCGAACCCGGCTTCGTGCCTGCGCTGAATACTTCGTAGCTGCCGCCGCCCTCATAGCGGAAAAGCCCTTCACCCATCTGGCTGCGCGCGGAATTGCCGGTGCATAGAACCAGGATTCGCATGTTGGTAGCCCTTTCTTCTATAGCCGGCCGATCCGGTCGATCCGGCTCTGGATGACTTCCCGCTCCAGTGTCTTGAGCGGCAGCGAAAGGAATAGCGTGATGCGCCGGTCCAGAATTCTGAATGCGTCGAAAAAGGCCCGTTCGATCTGTTGCGGCGTCCCTGCGACGGCGGCGGGATCGGGCACTCCCCATCGGGCGATCAGCGGGTGACCGGGCCAGATTGGACAGACTTCCTCGGCTGCCCTGTCGCACACGGTAAAGACGAAGTGGATTTCGGGCGCGCCAGGCGTGCCGAACTCGTCCCAGCTCTTGCTGCGCAGTCCCTCGGCCGGCAGGTCGGCGCCTCGTATCTGTTTCAGCGCTTCGGGGTGAACGCGTCCGGTGGGGTGGCTGCCGGCGCTGTAGCCAGTGAACTGCGGGCGCCCTTTCCCGTTTAAAATCGCTTCCGCCATAATGGACCGCGCCGAGTTGCCGGTACACAGGAAAAGTACGTTGAAGTGCCGAATGGTCATATCGCCCTCCGTTGACTAAGACCCAGGTTCACCCTGAACCGACGCGTTGCGGACTGCACACTTCAACCCCGGCGAAAACTCCTCCAAACCACTTTCGGTTGATCCAGAGAGCGACATTGACCAGCGAGATCAGCACCGGCACCTCCACCAGCGGACCGATCACCGCGGCGAACGCAGCGCCGTGGTGGATGCCGAACGTGGCTATGGCGACGGCTATGGCCAGCTCGAAGTTATTGGAGGCCGCCGTGAAGGACAGCGTCGCCGCCTCGGGATAGTTGGCACCGGCCTTCTTGCTTATCCAGAACGACGAGAAGAACATCAGCACGAAGTAGATGGTCAGCGGAACCGCCACGCGGATCACATCGAAGGGCAACTGCACGATCATCTCGCCTTTCAGGCTGAACATCACGATAATCGTGAACAACAAAGAGACCAGGGTGATCGGGCTGATGCGCGGGATGAAGCTCCGCTCGTACCACTCGCGTCCTCTGGCCCTCAGAAGCACAAGCCGTGTGAGCACGCCGCCGGCGAAGGGGATGCCCAGATAGATAGAAACGCTCCGGGCAATTTCGGCCATCGAGATATCCACTTCCACGGCTTTCAGGCCAAGCCATCGCGGAACCGTCGCCAGGAAGAAATAGGAATACACCGAGAAGAACAACACCTGGAACACCGAATTGAGCGCCACCAGTCCGGCCGCATATTCGCGGTCGCCGCGCGCCAGATCGTTCCACACAATCACCATGGCGATGCACCGGGCGAGCCCGATGAGAATCAGGCCGGTCATGTATTCGGGCTTGTCGCGCAGGAGGAGCACGGCGAGCGCGAACATCAGGATGGGGCCGACGACCCAGTTTTGAATGAGCGACAGAAGCAGAACGCGGCGGTGCTGAAACACGCGCCCCATCTCTTCGTATTTCACCTTGGCCAGCGGCGGATACATCATCAGGATGAGCCCGATGGCAATGGGAATTGAGGTTGTTCCGACGCTGAAGCGGTCGAGGAAGGGCACCACGCCGGGTACCAGGTAGCCGAGGCCCACACCGGCAGCCATCGCGGCGAAGATCCACAGCGTCAGATACCGGTCGAGAAAAGAGAGCCTGGGGTTACTCCGGTTCACGCGCCACCTATGCCGTTGCGGGTTTTGTAGCGCGCACGAAGGCGCTGAGGAACTTCCCCTCCACCAGCGGGCCGATCTTCTCCACGTCGAGGCCCTTATCCCGGAGAAACGAAAGCGCATCCTCAAGACCATAGACTCGGGTGGCTTCCATTCCAACCTGCTCGAAGCCGGCGGCGCCGAGCTTGGCCCGATACTCGTTCTCTTCCAGTGCGCCGGCGACGCAGCCTGTCCACAGCAGCATATTCTTTCGAATCTCCTCCGGCACCTGGCCCCGCGTTACGACGTCCGACACGGCCAAGCGGCCGCCCGGCTTCAGCACCCGCCAGGCTTCACGCAGCACGCGGTCCTTGTCCGCCGAGAGGTTGATGACGCAGTTCGAAATGATCACGTCCACCGAGGCGTCCGGCAACGGGATGTTCTCGATCTCGCCTTTGAGGAATTCGACGTTGGTGACGCCGGCCTTGCGCTGGTTCTCCCGCGCCAAAGCGAGCATCTCGTCCGTCATGTCCAGCCCGTACGCTTTCCCGCGCGGCGCAACCCTGCGCGCCGAAAGCAGCACATCGATTCCGCCGCCGCTGCCGAGGTCCAGGACCACGTCGCCGGGTTTCAAGCCGGCCAGTGCGGTGGGGTTGCCGCAACCGAGGGACGCCAGGACCGCGGTTTCCGGCAGTTCGTCCTTTTGAAGCTGGTCATACAGATCCGAAGTGATCGGGTCGGCGCCGGAGCAGCACGAAGACGGGCTGCTGCCGCAGCAGGCGTTTCCCTCGCCCGAAACCACGCGCAGCGCGGCCTGGCCATACTTCTCTCTCACAACTTCCTTAACCGTGCTCATCAGTCTTTCTCCTAACCGCAGCAAACCACTTTCTTAGGCTCAACGGCCTTGTTCCGCGTGCAGCATTCGGCATACAGGAAGCCCAGAAGGTCTTCCAGCGCCTTGGTGTTGGCCGTGTAACGCAGGAAGGTGCCCTCGCGGTGAACGCGCACCAGATCTTCGTTCTTGAGCTTTTCCAGATGATGCGACAGCGTGCTTGCGGTGATATCCAGCTCGTCGCCGATCTCGCCAACGAACATTCCGTCCGGATGGGCGGATAGCAGCAGCCGCACAACGCGCAGCCTCGGCTCGCTGCCCATCGCGGCGAACATGTCCGCGTAGCGGATAATCTCTTCCGGTGTGACCTTCGCCGCCATTGCCGTAAGCTCCTTGCGGGTTATATTTCGATAATCGTGCAAATATCGGAGAATGTCAAGCGGCACCGGCCTGCTAGACTGAAATCAGCGTGCTGGTAACTATTTCCCCCAACCTGGAGCGGCCCAAGTGGCTGCGCGCGCCCGCGCCGGTGGGCGACAACTACCGCGAGTTGAAGGGTCTCATCGGGCGGCTGCGGTTGCACACCGTGTGCGAGAGCGCGGCCTGTCCCAATGTGGGAGAATGCTGGAACCAGCGCACCGCCACGTTCATGATCCTGGGGAACGTGTGCACCCGGCGGTGCGGGTTCTGCGCGGTGGAAAAGGGCGCTCCGCTGCCGGTGGATTACGACGAGCCGCGGCGGGTGGCCGAAGCGGTGGGCGCCATGGGGCTGAGGTTCGCGGTGATCACCAGCGTCAATCGCGACGACCGCGAAGACGGCGGCGCCGAGATGTTCGCGCTGGTCATCCGGGCGATTCGCGAGCGCGTGCCGGGCTGCGGCGTGGAAGTGCTGATTCCCGATTTTCAGGGCAGCCTGGAGGCCGTGGAAACGGTGATGGAGGCTCGGCCCGACGTGCTCAACCACAACACCGAAACGGTGCCGAGGCTGTATCGCCAGGTGCGCCTGGGGGCGCGCTACGAGCGGTCGCTCGAGGTGCTGGCGCACGCGCGCCGCGTGGCGCCAGAGACGCCCACCAAGTCGGGGCTGATGCTGGGGCTGGGCGAGCGAACCGCGGAGGTGCTGGAGACGATGCGCGATCTGCGGGCGAACGGCGTGGCGATTCTGACCTTGGGCCAGTATCTGCGCCCGTCGCCCAAGCATTTGCCGATTGCGCGGTATGTGCCGCCCGAGGAGTTCGCGGAATTCCGCGAGGCCGGCCGGGCGATGGGGTTCGCGCACGTGGAGGCGGGGCCGCTGGTGCGCAGCTCGTACCACGCGGCGGACTCGGCGGCGGCCGGCGCCGCGCCGGTCTCCCTCAGCGCGGCATCTCGCCCATCCACAAATCGGCATTGCGGATGGTCTCGGTAAAATAAATCCGCGTACCGGCGGCGTTGAGCTGCAGGAAATACATCTCGTTGTGGCCGGTGGAAAACAGGCGCTTTTCGCGTTTTTGCTGGCGGTCGTATAAGAAACACGCATTGTCGCGGAAAAACACGAAATAACGGTTGTTCGATCCCGGTATCCACGCCGGGCGGCTTCCCCGCACTCCCAGCCGCGTGAGCTTCTTTTCCGCCAGCGAATAAAGGACTATCGGATTCTCGCCGTTTCCTGCAATGTGTCCCAGTAACAGCCCGTTTTCCGGTTGCGACACAAAGGCGTAGGAGAAGCCACTCAGAGGCTCGAGGCCCGGCAGCACTGCGGGTTCGGTAATCGGGACGGGGGCCTCGGGCGAGAGCAAGGCCAGCCCCGAGCCGAACAAAGAGGCCACAATCCGCCGGCCGCCATCGATCCAGACTCCCGTGTTCACCGTTCCGGAGGTTGCGGTCAACTGGCGCAGCCCGCTGCCATCGGGATGGATGAGCCATTCCTGGAACTTTCCGGTACGGGTGGAGATGTACAGGATTTCGTCTCCCTTGGGCGACCAGCGCGGAAGGCGATTGCGAAAAGAATCGGAAGTCAACTTGTGGCGGCCGGTACCATCCACGTTGACGATCCACAGATCCTCGTGGATATCTCCCACGGTATCGTGCACGATCTTGGTTTGATCCGGCGACAGGCTGAAGTTGCCGATATTGTAATTTCCGCCCGCGGGAACCGGCTTGCCGACCGTCTCCAGGCGCGTCTTATCGAACTCGACAGACGACAGGCTGATGCGGTTCTGCGCCTGAGAATACAGGAACCTGGCGCCGTCGGCGGACCAACTGAGGAACCGCACATACACCGCCGGGGTGGTGACGGGCTCCGGCTTGCCGCCAGTCCGGCCGGTGCGTTCGTCGATACGCACGCGCCAGAGGTTCATGGTCCCGCCCCGGTCGCTGATAAAGTACAGTTCCCGGCCGGAAGGCGCCCAGACCGGATTCCAATCCACCGCGGGATCGTGGGTGACCTGCACCGGCGCGCCGCCGCTGGCGGCCACGGTGTAGATCTCGCGGTTGCCGTCGCCGCCGATACCCCAATACGCGATGCGCTGGCCATGCGGGGACCAGTTGGGCTGGACGGCGTCCCCGGTTTTGAGTTCGCGCGGCGTGTTGGTGGCGAGGTCGATGATGTGCAGGCGCGAACCGGGCGCCCCGCGGTCGTTGGGCATCAGGAACGTGTCGTCACAATAGACGATAGATTTGCCATCGGGCGACCAGGCCGGCAGGTGACCGCGAGCAGCCACCCGGCGGGGATTCTCGCCGGTCGCCTCCATCACGAACAGCCCACCCCCGCCGCGCTCGCTGCGAAAGGCGATTCGCGAACCGTCCCGTGAAAGACTGGGCTCCTTGTCGTCGGCCGCGGAATCGGCGGTCAGATCGATCTCGGCGCTGCCGCCGGCGCGTTGCAGGTAGATGTCCCACTTACCGCGCGCCGAACTGGCGTAGATAAACTGGTTTCCATCCGGCGAAAGGTTGGGATAGACAGCCTCGCCGTCGCCGAAGGTCATGCGCTCGAAGCGGATGGGCAAGGGGCTGGGGGAAGTCCGCAGGAGCCACCCCACCAGGCCCATGAGCGCCATTCCGCCGAGCGCCGCCAACAGGGCCACCCGCCAGACGCGCCGCGAGCCCGCGGCCTTCGGCCTCAGCGCGAGCGCCGGGACGGAGTCCAGGGAGGCGCGTTGCAGCAGGCGCAACGACGCACGCATATCGTTGGCGGTTTGAAACCGGAGCTCGGGGTCTTTCTCCAGTGCGCGCATGATCAACGCTTCTAATTCGTGGTCGATCGGTACGCCGAGTTCGGAGGGCCGCGGGGGCGCCTGGCCGACGATGGCCGTCAGGACAGCCCCCTCGGTGGGCCCGTCGAAGGGCCGCTTACCGGTGGCCAACTGGTAGAGCAGGACGCCGGCGCTGAAGATATCGGATTGCGGACCTACCGGGTGGCCCAGCACCTGCTCCGGCGACATATATTGGGGAGTGCCGGCGACAATCCCCGTACGGGTCCGCAGGTCCGGATCCGGACGCTTGGCCGATTCCATCAGTTTGGCCAGCCCGAAATCGAGCACCTTCACGATGCCATCCGGCCGCAGCATCACGTTGTCGGGCTTGACATCGCGGTGCACGATGCCGGTTTTATGCGCGGCTCCCAGCGCCGAGCAGAGTTGGATGGCGATCTCGACGAGCGCCTTTCGCTCGAGGCGTCCCTCCGCCGCCAGCAGCCCCAAGGTCTTGCCTTCCACAAACTCGGTGGCGATGTAGTAATGCCCCTGCTGGAAATCCGCGTCGAAGATCGAGACGATGTTGGGGTGGTTGAGCATGGACGCGGCGCGGGCTTCGCGCTGGAAGCGGCGGACCAGCTCCGCGTCTCCCCCGCCGAACGGCAGCGGCAGAATCTTAAGAGCCACACGGCGATCGAGACGCAGGTCGTGGGCTTCGTACACCACTCCCATGCCGCCCGCGCCAATTCGGAGGCCCAGGCGGTAGTTCCCGATCACGGTCCCGGGAGCCGGCAATGGGGGTCCGGCCGAGACCAGCAGCTGGGCGGCATCTTCGATCGCCCGCCGTTCCAGGAACGACCCGCCGGCAGCCTCGCGGTCGGCGTTCAGGAGGCGCAACACCTGCGCCCGCAACTCGGGATTTCCGGCGCAGGCGGAATCCAGCCTGGCGGCGCGCTCCTCCTGCGGAAGTTCCCGCATTTGATCGAAAAGGAGGCCCGCCCGCCGATAGTCCTCTGAGGTCATCTTCCGGGACGATGCGAAGCCGGCTCCCGGTCCGCACCGTTCCAGATCCATGCCACCGCCCCTGGGACCAAGTTCGCCGCCTCCACTCGTCAGATTATAGCCCAGCGGTTATGACTTACTTGTGACAGGCGATGTGCGCCGGAATGGCTTACTCAGTTCCCGGCCCGCAAGAGCCAGTGCACGGCGTTCAGGACGAACTGCCGGTTGCCGGCGCGGCGCGGGTCCACACCCGTGCGGCGGACCAGGTCCGGGTTGCGCTCCAATTGCGCGGACAGAGCCACCACGCGCCCGCGGCCGAATTCCAACGCCATGGCGACGGGCTTGCCCGAGAGGCATGCGCCGGAAGCTTCCGACGGGGCGATCAGCACGGGGACCGCGGAAGCGGCCGGAGATACGGCCTCGATCCAGCCGTTGGCCAGAACCGCCGCGGTGTGGACCCGCTCACCGTAGTCGGGGCGGCCCTCGGCGATGGGGTGTTCGCCGGTCGTGGCATGGGGCAGGAAGACCGGGCCGGCGCATTCGTGGAACGCCAGCCCGAGGGCTGCCGCCAGCGGCGCCGCGGCCTGCTCCGACCCCGGCACCGCGGCTTCGAGAAGCAGCGATCCGCCCGCGTGCACCCAATCCCGCACTGCTTGTACTTCGTCCGGAGCAAAGGCGAGGCGGCGCGCCAGACCCAGCCTTTGCGCCATCCGCCCAAGACCAGCCGGATAGGGCAGGGGGTTGCCGATGACCAGCGCGGGGATATCTTTCAGGTACTCCGGAACTAAGTACTGCTTGGATCGAGTTACCCGGCAGCCGTCCCAGGTTAGTAAATCGGCCAGCGCCAGAAACCGCGAGTCGGCCGGCGCATCGTTGAAATGCCCCAGATCGATGGCCACGCGGGGTCCCAGGTGGAAGCGCGAGTGGGACCCCCGGTAGGCGGTCCAGTAAGCACCTGCGCCCGGTGCGGGCCAGAGGGTCCACCCCAAGCCCAGCGCCGCCAGGGCCAGACCGGTTCGAAACACCCAGTTGCAGAATCTCAAACCAGCTTAGACCCGCGGTCGGGAGAGAATGTTCCCGGCAGGCCGCCGGCGAGGTCCGCGGGATAGGGGAACTTGCCGCCGGTTCGCGGGGTCTAAAGGGGAATGCTCGAAGTTCGCAACCTGGTGAAGCGGTACAACCGCGTTCGGGTGGTCGATGACGTCAGCTTCGTGATCCGGCCGGGCGAAATCCTGGGCTATCTCGGACCTAACGGCGCAGGCAAGAGCACCACGGTGAAAATCCTCACCGGCCTGATCCAGCCCACCGAGGGCGACATCTTCCTGGATGGCCGCGACGTGCGCGACGATTTCGTGGCCTTCCAGCGGCAGATGGGCTACGTGCCCGAGGAGGCGCACCTCTACCCGCACCTCACGGGGCGCGAGTACCTGCAACTGGTGGGCCGCCTGCGCGGTCTACGCCGCGCCGTTCTGGAGCCGCGCATGGACGAGTTGCTGCGCCTCTTCTCGCTGTGGGAGGACCGGCATTCGCCGCTCTCTTCCTACTCCAAAGGCATGCGCCAGAAGATCCTGATTTCCGGGGCCCTCATCCACAATCCGCGGGTGCTGATTTTCGACGAGCCGTTTTCGGGTCTGGATGTGACCACCGCCCTGGTGCTGCGCACCCTGTTGCGCGAGATGGCGCTCCAACAACGCATCGTATTTTACAGCTCGCACGTGCTGGAGGTGGTGGAAAAGGTCTGCTCGCGGGTGCTGATTCTGCGCAAGGGCAAGGTGGTGGCGCACGATGCCGTGGAGCGCCTGCGCGACCTGATGCACCAGCCGTCGCTCGAAAACATATTCGCCCAGCTCACCGAGCAGGAGGACCCGGCAGACAAAGTGCGCGGCATCCTCACGGCGATCGAAACCTGAGGCCGCCCGTGGGAATCGCCGGCGTGTTCATTATGATCTTTGCGGCCCTGGCCGGGCTTGGCCTTGCCCGCGACCAAAACGTCGCGCGCCTGCTCGCGAGGATTCGCGACCGGATGGAGGAGACCCACGGCCCGGGGTTCGAGCTGCGACGCCACTTTTTCCGCCGTTTCTTCGATAGCGACCTGGTGGCGTCGCCCGGCCAGTTCAAGGTGGTGGCCATCG
>JASHSS010000444.1 GCA_030038565.1 Bryobacteraceae bacterium | reverse complement strand
GGCGCCCAGAACCAGCTCATCACCCGCTCCGGCAGCAACCACCTTCATGGCAACGCCTTCGATTACCTCCGCAACCGCGACCTCAACGCCAACGATTTCTTCGATAACGGAGCCGGCGTTCCGATTCCGGTGCTGATCCAGAATATTTTTGGAGGTTCGGTGGGAGGGCCCATCCGCCACAACAAGATTTTCTTCTTCGGCAACTACCAGGGCATCCGCACGCACGCGCAGGGAATCCAGAACACGGTGGTCCCCACCGCCACGGCGGACCAGGGAATTTTCCAGTGGAACTACCCAGCAATACAGCATCATCAATAACGATCCGCTGCACAAGGGCATTGACCCCACGGTTGCCGCACTGCTCAAGCTCTATCCCGCGCCGAACAGCAACGTCAATTGCTCCACCGCCGACAACCTGAATTCCTCCTGCTACACCTTCAACTTCTACAACGGCAGCCTCTCCGACCAGTTCACCATCAAGATGGATTAGAACATCAACGACCGGATGCACGTTTTCGAGCGCACCAGTTGGCAGCGCAACACGGCCATCGATTCGCTCAACGGCGCGCAGAACGTGATCCCCGGCCAGGCGCCTGGGACGCAGGGAGGCAAGCGCTGGGGCCTGGCCGGCGGTTGGGACTGGACCATCTCCGCCAGCATTGTGAACGAGTTCCGCTATGGCCACCAGAGCGCCTCGGTGGACTTCAACCGCCCGGAGCGCGAACCCGGACCGATGGTGAGCTTCAACACCTGGACCACCCCCATCCTGACGGCGTTTCCGCAGGGCCGCAACTCTCCAGTGAACGAATACACCGACAACCTGACCCAGATCCACGGCAGCCATACCTTCAAGTACGGCGGCCAGTTGCGATTTACCAAGCAGTACGGCTTCAACGACGCGGGCATCTATCCGAATATTTCGCTCAGCACGGCCAATGGAAACGTTCCCAGCGTGGGTCCGGCCGGTCTGACCTCGCAACAGACCACCACTTTCCAGGGCATGTATAACGACCTGCTGGGCCGCGTTTCCTCGGTGACCGAGACCTATTACAGCAACCTCACCAACTGGCAGGCCGCCGGCACGCCGCGCGTGCGCAACTTCCTGTTTCACGAATACGGCTTTTTCGCACAGGACGATTGGAAGGTCCGCCATAACCTCACACTGAACTACGGGATCCGCTGGGAATTCTTCCCGGTGCCTTATGAACAGAATGGGCAGCAGGGAATTCTCACTCCCACCAATGTCTTCAACACCGGCGGAGAGTCCGATAGCATCACCGTCAAACCTTCCACCAAGTGGTGGAACAACGACTGGCACAGCTTCGCTCCGCGCTTCGGTTTCGCCTGGGATCCCTTCGGCGACGGCAAGACGTCGGTCCGCGGCGGCTTTGGAATCTTCTACGACCGTATCGTGGGGGCGGCTACCAGCTCGGTAGATGGAGCTACGCCTGGGTTCTCGCAAGCCGTGACGCTTTACCCCAATTCGACCGCCGGCAGCGATGTCCGTATCGCGACAGCGCAACTCCCCACGCAGCCCGCCAGCCCGGCGCTCACGCCGGCTACCAACCGCCAGACAGCGCTGGATCTGATGAGCACGAATCTGACCAACGGCTATGTGCAGCAGTGGAATCTGAACGTCCAGCGGCAAATCGCCAAGGATACCATTCTGGACGTCGGCTATGTGGCGAACCGCGGCGTGAAGCTCTTCTTCCAGACCAACCTCGACCAGTCCTACATCTACAACAACGGCTTTCTGACAGCCTTCAACCAGATTGCTAATAACCTGACCAACCTGAGCGCGGTGCCGCTTTCGAATCCGATCGTTTCGGTGTTCGGCTCGGCCGCGGCGGCGGTTTCGGGAATCGGCTCCAGCGTCTTCTCTCAGGGGCAGGTGGGCGCGGCCGCTAATACCATGGATGTGAACCATTACAGCGCCTACGCGGCGGCCGGGATCTCCGAATACTATCTGCGCCACTTCCCGCAGTTCTCCAGCGTGCTGCTGGGCAACAACGACGGGCGCAGCGAATACAACTCCCTGCAAGCGCGCCTGATGCGCCAGTTCGGCGCGTTCCGCGCGATCGCCAATTTCACCTGGAGCAAATCGCTCGATAACGATCTGTCCTCCGCCACCGGAGGCGAAGGCAATGGCTTTGCGGCGCCGCTTGACAGCTTCAACGAAGGCCTCGATCGAGGACGCTCCAATTTCGACATTCCCTATGCACTCACATTGACCTCGATATACACTCTCCCTATTGGCAAGGGTCACCGGTTCGCCGGCAACATCCCGCACTGGGCCAACACCATAATCGGCGGATGGGATATAGGCGCCACGTGGATTTGGGAAAGCGGATCGCCCTTCACCGTGAGTTCCGGCCGTGAGACCGGTCCGTCCACGTCCAACACCTGGGCCGACTACACCGGCTCGCGCAATATCGGCGGAATTCACGCCACCAATAACGGCATCGGGCCGGGCATTTATTACTTCACGCCCGCCCAGGTGGCCGCCTTCTCGGAACCCATCGCCGGCGATGTCGGCAGTTCCGGACGCAACACCTTCCGCGGCCCCGCCTTCTTCGATATCGACGCCTCCATGGTGAAGCGCTTCGAGCTCATGGAGCGCAAGTACATCACCTTCCGCGCGGAAGCCTATAACCTGTGCAACACCGTGGATTTCGCCAACCCGGCCGTGAACTTCGGCGGCGCCGCCAGTTCCTTCGGCAAAATCAGCAGCGTCGTCAATAATCCCAGAATCATGCAGATGGCCCTGCGCTTCGATTTCTGACGAAGCGCCATCTTCTGAGGCAGGCCGCCTCTCGCGGCCTGCCTCGGTAGCGTCCTTGGTTCGTTCCTTCCCGATTCACTCCCGTTAACCCCCTTCTTGCCACCCGGCCTCCATCACGTCGCCACGGATTCGCTCCCGTCTCACCCCCCTCCTGCCACCGGCGGGCCTCACGCGCAACGATATAATCGGTGCGGGAGGGATACCATGGCTAAAATGCGCGCCGTTCCGGTGGCCGCCCCCGGCGCGGCTCTCCAAATCGTGGAGCGGGACATCCCCGAGCCGGGAGCCGGTTCGGTGAGAATCCGCGTTCAGGCTTGCGGCATCTGCCATAGCGATTCGCTGACCCGGGAGGGGCTGATGCCGGGTCTCCAATACCCACGTGTCCCCGGCCATGAGGTGGTCGGCGTGATCGACGCGGTAGGTCCGGATGTCCCCGGTTTCGTCGCCGGCCAGCGCGTGGGAGTCGGCTGGCACGGCGGAAGCTGCGGCTATTGCGACAACTGCCGGCGCGGCGATTTCTTCGCCTGCCAGACCTTCACCCGGATTACCGGCGTCACTTACGACGGGGGCTACGCCGAATACATGATTGCGTCGGCCGGCGCGCTGGCGCGAGTTCCCGCGGAATTAGCGGCCGAAGAGGCCGCCCCGCTCATGTGCGCCGGGGTCACTACCTTCAACGCGCTACGCAACAGCGGCGCACGGGCCGGCGATCTGGTGGCCATCCTCGGAATTGGCGGGCTGGGTCACCTGGGTGTCCAGTACGCGGCGAAGATGGGTTTCCGCACCGTGGCCATCGCCCGCGGAGCGGATAAGGAGCCCTTGGCCCGCCAACTGGGCGCCTGGCATTACATCGATAGCCGGGCCTCCGATCCCGCGGCCGAACTGGTCAAACTGGGCGGCGCCAAAGTCATCCTGGCCACCGTCACCGACGGGGATGCCATGACGGCCACCCTGGGCGGCCTCGGGGTGAACGGCGCCATGATGATCCTCGGTGCGGCCGGGCCCATCAGCGTATCGCCTCTCCATCTGCTCAGCGGAAAGCGCGACGTGAAGGGCTGGTACTCGGGCACCTCCATCGATTCGCAGGATACCCTCGCCTTCAGCGTGCTGGCGGGCGTTCGCTCGATGAACGAAGTGTTTCCACTGGATCGCGTCCGCGAGGCTTATGACCTCATGCTCAGCGGAAAAGTGCGCTTCCGTGCGGTATTGACGATGGGAGCGTCGTAATCCCGGGGGCGCCGGCCATGCAGCGTTCCCACTGACCCGCGCCGCCAGGCGCTACGCCTTAACCGGTGCTGCGCCCGGCCCACGGCATCCAACAGCCCCCAGCCGCCCGGCAGCCTGATCCCTCACCGCTTCTCTAGCGCGTCCGCGCAGCGGAGATTCTACGCGGCGCACTCTTATGTTCGACACCCTCCGGACGCCCGCCTCGATTTGCATTTGCTCCCCAAAACGTGATGTGATGCCAGACGAATGGCCCCACTCGTCTCGTCGCAGACCCAAGCCCAGCGCCCCACCCACACCCGCTATTGGGTGATTGTATTTGCCTGCGTCCTGGCCGTAATCACCTACATCGACCGCGTCAGCATCTCGGCCGCCGCCCCCGCCATGCGCCACGACCTCGGCCTCTCCGAGGTGCAAATGGGTTGGGCCTTCTCGGCGTTTATCTTCTCATACGCCCTCTGTGAGATCCCCGGCGGATTGCTGGGCGACCTGATTGGTCCCCGCAAGGTCCTCATGCGAATCGTCCTGTGGTGGTCGGTGTTCACAGCCGCCACCGGGCGCACCTGGAGTTTCTCCTCGCTCATGACCACCCAGTCCCTGTTCGGCGTCGGAGAAGCCGGCTGTTTCCCCAACCTCACCAAAGCCTTTACCGCCTGGCTCCCCGAGCGCGAGCACGTGCGCGCCCAGGGGATTATGTGGCTCAGCGCCCGCTGGGGCGGCGCGTTCACCCCGCCCCTGGTGGTCCTGGTAATGAAACTGGTGGGCTGGCGGAATGCGTTCGGGATCTTTGGCTGCCTGGGCGTGTTATGGGCCGTGGCCTTCTACTTCTGGTTTCGCGACGACCCGCGCCAGCATCCCCAGGTGAACCAGGCTGAGCGCGATTTGATCGCCCGTACCGCGCCCCCGCGCGCCGGGCACGGCAAGGTTCCGGTGCGCAAGCTCTTGCGCTCACGGCAGGTATGGATGCTCTGCTGGCAGTATTTCTGCCTCTCCTACGGCTGGTACTTTTATCTGACCTGGCTGCCCACTTACCTTCGCGAAGGGCGCCACCTGGAATTCACCCACGCCGCCTGGCTCAGCGTGCTGCCCCTGTTCGTCGGTGGCATGGGCAACCCCGGCGCGGTGTTGCTTACCGGCCCGTTGACACGGTGGACGGGCAGCGTGGCCACCGCCCGCCGCGTGATCGCCTATGCCGGATTCGCCGGCGCCGCAGGCTTCCTGCTGCTCTCCACCCGAGTCAACGATCCCACATTCGCCATGATTGCCATGGGGATCGCCAGTTTCTCGAACGACCTGGTCATGCCGGGCTCATGGGCCAGCGCCATGGAAGTCGGCGGCAAGTATTGCGGGACGATTTCCGGCGCTATGAATATGTGGGGCAATATGGGAGGTGCGCTGGGACCCATGGTGAACGGCTATCTCCTGCGGGGCGCCCTGGAGTTCAAGCTTTTCGCTCTGAAGTGGTCCCTTCACTGGGGTGCAAACAACTGGAACCTCACCTTCTATGTGGCCGCCGGCGTGTATCTGATGGGGATCGTCTGCTGGACTCTACTGGATCCGGTGACTCCCTTGGAATTATGAGATTTGGCCCCGGCGCACTCTAAAGTTTTCACCAATTCAGCCGATCCATCCGTTGATGACTTGGATCTGGATCTGGATCTGGATTATGCTGGCGGTCTCCGCTCTGGCGCAGACGGCTGTTCCTTCCGCCTCCACAAGCGCCTCTCCTGAGCCATCGTCGCCCACGGCTCCCGCCCCGCCGCCGCAGGCCCAACCGCCTCCCTCTCCTTCGCCCCCCACCGGTGCGGCGGCCGCCGCCGGTATGCGCGGGTCCCTCGAAAAGCAGCGGCAGGCGGTCCGCCGCCAGGCCGAACTGGTGGGAGCCTGGATGCTCCCGTTCGAGGGATCCCACTATGTGGATACCCCGTGCGATCCGATCGAGGATGCCGTGGTGACGCCTATGATCGAAGGAGCGGCCCGAGCGCAGAGAGTCGAGTCAAAACTGCTCCGGGCCGTGATCGACCAGGAATCCGGCTTCCACCCCTGCGCTGTGTCGTCCAGGGGCGCCCAGGGCCTCATGCAGCTTATGCCCGAAACCGCCAGCCAGTTCAGTGTCCGCAACCCCCTCGATCCACGGGAGAACATCGAAGCCGGCGCCAGGTACCTGAAGCAGCTCGTAGACCGCTACAACGGTAATCTGCCGCTGGCTCTGGCGGCCTATAATGCCGGCCCGGCGCGCGTCGACGAGTCGGGCGGCATCCCGGATATCCCAGAGACCCGCGACTATGTGGAGTCGATCCTCGGCAAGCTCCGCGCCAAGGATCCCGACCCGCCGAAATCGCCCATACCCAAACCCGTCAAAAACTGAGCCGGGTCCTGCACCTCCGGTTGGCGCCGCGCCCGCCGCCGCCCAACCCGGATTGGAGGACCTCCGCCCGACCCGGGCAGGACCCCGCTCGGTCCCAACCGGTCGCCCTAAGTTTGCTCGGTTCGCCTGCACCCGCTCAGCAATGGCGCGCCGCACGTCCTGGCTGCGGCCTTCCTTCCGGCCTGCCGGCCATCGCCGGTCGCGCGCCCCGGTTTCTTTCCATGGAGTGGCGCGTCCCACGTGGCGGCGGCCCGGTGCTCGGTCCCCTCGGTCCCGTCGGTCCCGCGCCCCGGTTTCCTTCCATGGAGTGGCGCGCTATCCTTACGAAGAAGCGGGACGGCCCGATGAGCAAGAAAGTCTTGATCGTCACGGGAGACGGCGGCGACAGCTATGAGGCACTATACGCCTGGCATCGGTTTCAGGAGGCACGCTGGGAACCTATTGTCGCTGCGCCATCCCGGCGGCGTTTGCACATGGTGATCCACGATACCGAGCCAGGCTGGGAGACTTATATCGAACGCCCCGGTCACTCGATCGATGCGGACATCGCCATCACAGCGGTTGCCGCCAAGGAGTTCGCGGCCGTTATGGCGCTCGGCGGCCGCGCCCCGGAATATCTGCGCAACGATGCCAGCCTGCTTTCCCTGGTGCGGGAATTCTCGGCCCAGGATAAGTGCATCTGCGCGATTGGTCACGGCCTTCAAATCCTGACCGCGGCGGGGATTATCAAGGGCCGCACGGTCACTTGTCACCCTCACGTGCGCATCGAAGTGGAGCGCGCCGGAGGAATCTACAGTCCCAAGCCCGTGGTGCGCGATGGCAAAGTGGTTACGGCTCAGGGTTGGCGCTTCCTGGCCGAGTTTTACCGCGAGATCTTCGCCTGCCTGGAAACTCCGGTTTGAGGCGCCCCGCGAACGTCCCGGCCCGCTGCAGTACCCTACTTCGAGCAGCAAATGTGGCTGGAAATCAGAGAGGCCGGCGTAAATGCCTGGCTCGTCCCAAAATAATTCCGCTGGTTCAACCGGCGGTAGAAATCGCCCGCAATCCCCGCCGCCAGCGGACCGATGGCGGGACGCCCGCCCGTTAGCAGCACCACCGCCACCAGTTTGCGGTTGCCGATGTCGTTGTACGAGCCGAACCAACCCAGGTGAGTGTGGTTGTCCGTGCAGGTCCCGGTCTTACCAGCGATCGGTCCATCCTCGCGTGCCCGGTGTGCCGTGCCGAACTCCACTGCTCCGCGCATGCCCGGCTCAACCAGCGGAATCAGGCCCCCGATTTCCAGCCGGCGCTTCACTCGCGGGATGAAGCCCTTGACTTCCTCCTGGTTACGCGGGTATTGCAAATAGTACAAGGTTCCGCCGTTGGCTACCGCGCTCATCAGCGCGGCCAACTGTAGAGGCGTCTGCGAAATACCCTCCCCGAAGCTGGTCAGCATGCCCACCCCGCCGTTGGCGGGAGGCGCCGTCGGATACCGGCCGGGTTGCTCCCCTGCAATGTTCAGCCCGGCATTCTCACCGTATCCGAACAGGTGAGCGTAGTAGCTCACCTTTTCGAATCCCAATTTCTCGCCGAGGGTAGCGAAATAGTAGTTATTGGAGTGAGCTAGGGCGTAGGTGAGATCCATCCGCAAGTTTCCCACGCGGAACTTCCCGGCAGGTTGGATCACCTTTTCGCTCAGTCCCGCCAGCGCCACGGAAACCTTGATCGTGGAGCAAGGTTGAAAACCGGATCCCAACGCCACCCGCTGGTTGACCATGGTCAAAACCCGTCCGTTGGAGGGATCTACCACCACCACCGAGCCGTTGAATTCTCCCAGCGCTTCAACTGCGGCGCGGCGGACCTCCAGGTCCTCGCCATCCACGTGATCGCCCACGGTCGAATCGGCATAAGTAGGCTCCGTCCAGGGTCCGCCGGCGATTACCGGACCCGCGGGCACGGAAGTCCGCGCCACGGCCTTGTGTATCGTCGCCGCCTGCGAGGGCGCCGACACGCGCGCCACAAGAGCTACGTGAGCCCCCGGCGCAGCCACTGCGGAATGGACCGCGGCGGTGTGGGATGCGTAATGCCGGTGCTTTCGGACGGGTGTCACAGCGAAGCAGAGAACGCTGCCTAACAGAACGACCAGGGGAAACCTGATAAGCCTGAAGAAAGAGGACCTGTTCATAATTCCACACGGCACACCCCGGCACCCGGGGAAACTGAAGTCAGAGCTGGACACCGGGACAACTCGTCCGGCCGGAGCAACCGGACCACTGAATGTTGCAGCTACCCGCCTGGCTAGCAAACAGTATCCCGTCCAGTTTAGCATAATATTCCACGCCTTCAGCCCTAACTTGATCTCAATAGTATGAAAAACTGGAGGAATCTTGGCGCTTGCCCTTGAAATTCTACAGAGTGAAATCATCGATTGCCACCAGTGCCCCCGTCTCAGGGAGCACTGCGCCGCGATCGCACAGACCAAACGGCGTGCCTATCGCGAATGGGACTATTGGGGTAAGCCCGTCCCGGCCTTCGGCGATCCACAGGCGCGAATCCTGATATTAGGACTCGCGCCGGGGGCCCACGGTTCCAACCGGACTGGACGAATGTTTACCGGCGACCGTTCCGGCGACATGCTCTACCGCGTATTGCACCGGGCCGGTTTCGCCTCCCAGCCGCTGAGCCAGTCGCGGGACGATGGCTTGGTCCTGCGCGACGCCTACATCACCGCGGCCGCGCATTGTGCCCCGCCGGGCAATAAGCCTTCCCCCCAGGAGATCCGGAATTGCCGCCCATTCCTGGACCGCGAGCTGGAACTTCTCCCCAACGTCAAGGTCGTGGTGACTCTGGGAAAGATTGCGTTCGACAGCTACCTGGATATCCTGAAGTCGCACGGCGCCATTCCCAGCCGCGCGGCGTTCGTCTTCGGACACAATCGCCGGTTCCAAACCGCGCCCGGCCTCCCGCTATTGATCAGTTCCTACCATCCCAGTCAACAGAACACCTCCACCGGCAAACTAACCGAGAAGATGCTCGACGATGTGTTCCGGGCGGCCCGCCGTGCGCTAGGGAAGGCAACTGGGCTGTCTGACCCGGCCGGACCGCCGCCACATCCTGCGCCGGCTAGCCCCCGACCGAACACCGTTGAAAACCGCCGGAACCCGCAAGGCCGGCGGTCATTCCGCCAGCCCGGGCGGGTCAGCAAGGTGTAGCCCCGCGCAGCCGGCCTGCCGACGGAACCGTTGGCTCCGGCCTGACTGCCGGGAGGTAGCGAAAGCCGGGAGCGACTGACGGGCCGGCCTGCCGCATTCCGGTTTACGAGCGGCAGCCGGGCGAGACGCCCGACGTGACCCCAAGCTGTGAGCGAAGGGTCATCCCGCTCGGCTGGCCCTCGCTTCCGGAAGGTCGCCGAAAACAGCCGGGGGCGACTGACGGGCCGGCCCGCGCTCCGGTCCGCTGGAAGCCAGGCGGCACACGGTCATCCGATGGCCTGCGGGACTACGGGCGGCAAGCCAAGGGTTACTCCGCTCCCGCCGGCCGGCGTGTCGGGCGCCTCCGGCCTCGACAATGCGGTTGCCCCCCATCCTGCTCGTCGCGTCGCCGGCCCCTCGCCGAAACATCCTTATCGCGGTGTGATGTCGCCCAACACCACCGCGCGCCGCGCCCCGGTGCTCGAGGGTACATTCGAGGGCCGCCCGCGCCAGGTTTCGTACGCCAGAATGGCGAAGGCGATGGCCTCTTTAGCGTCCGGGTCGATCCCGTAGTCCCCCGAGCTGGCGATCCTCGCCTCCGGCAGCAGGCTCGCCAGGCAGCCCATAATCTGCGGGTTGTGCACGCCGCCACCCGAGACGATCAGGTCCGCCCTCCCGCCCTCTACCACTTGCCGTACACCCATCGCGATCGTCAGGGCGGTCAGCGCCGTGGCGGTCGCCAGCAACTCCGGGAGCGGCAGGCCCGAGCGCTTCAACCGCGCCACGAATTCCGCTCCAAACTGCTCCCGGCCGGCGCTCTTGGGAGGCTTTCGCCGGTAGTACGGGTCGCGCGCCAGGCTCTCCAACAAAGGCTTGTGCGGCTCAGCGGAAGCGGCAATTCGGCCGCCCCGGTCGAAGGCCAGCTTCCCTCCCGAGAGTTCACGCGCCAGCGCGTCGATCACCATGTTTCCCGGGCCAGTGTCGAAT
>JASHSS010000443.1 GCA_030038565.1 Bryobacteraceae bacterium | reverse complement strand
CTATTACCAGAACAGCTCGGCTTTGCCCGCGCCCAATGGCGACGCTACACCCGCCGCGCTGAACCAGTTCCTGGTGGGCGATTGCACGGTCGATCCCAGCGGCAATCAACTGTGCGACGGTTTTTTGAATAATCCAGCTTCGGGAGAGCAGATCGTCAACCTGTGGCGGGCGGCCGATTTCACCGGCGGGGTGAATGTCACGGTCTTCACTCCCACGCTCCAGAACATTGCCGACCAGGTGGCCCAGGGTTCTCCGCTGCTGCTCTCGCTGGCTCTCACCCGGAACGGCGTAGCTGCGGGCGGAACTTACGTGACCGCCATGGGAATCAATGCCGATGGCTCCATCGCCATCCAGGACCCCAATCCTTTCTTCGCGCAGACCGATCTGAACCAGTATCTGAACGGCTTCACGCTCTCCAGCGCAACCTGGATGGCGACCCTCCGGGGCGTGGTGCAATTGGCCCCCGGCACGCCCTCCGCCACACGCTTCATGGTAGGCGCGCTCTCCCAACCGCCGCCGCTGATGAACGTGCTGGCCGAGAGCGTGCAATCCGCGGCCGGCGCTTGCGGGACGCCGCTCGATCTGGTGGACTCGGTCGATTCCGCCGGCAATGCCGCTCCCGGCGCGCTGGTTTCGCGGCTCACCGTGTGCGACGGGCTGCAACCTCTTTATGAGGTGGCTGTGGGCGCCGGCCAGGCATTCCAGGCCTTCGTGACAGACCTTGCCGCGGGCGGCGATTCCACGGATGTGTCCGGATCGAGCGTCGCCACGTACCGCGCCACGCGGCCGCAACTGGCGCTGGCGCTGGTCCCCGAGACCGCCGCTTTCACCGCCTCGGCGGTGGTCAACGCCGCGAGCTTCACCCCCGGCATCGCCCCCAACGGCATGATGGCCGTATTCGGCGCCGGCCTGTCCGGCACGGGCGTCGCGACAGCCCTGGATTTCGATGGCGTCGGAGCCCCGGTTGTGTCCGTTTCGCCTTTCCAGGTGAATGCTTTGGTGCCCGCCGGCCTGACCGCCGCGACCCATACCCTGACGGTGCATTCGGCATTCGGTACGGCGCAACAGCCGGTTACCGTATCGGCCGTCGCACCGGCGATCTTCGTGATTGGCAGCCCCAATGTGGGAGCGCTGGTGAATCCCGACGGTACGCTGAACGGCCCCTCCAACCCCATTACCGCCGGCGGGACGCTGCTGATTTACGCCACCGGACTGGGAGCCGTGACAGCCGAGGGAGCCTACTCGGTGGCTGCCAGTCCCGTGACTGTGCTGTTGAATGGCCAGGAACTGCCGGTGGCCTTCGCGGGCTTCGCTCCGGGATTTCCCGGAGTCTACCAAATTAATGTCACGATTCCAGCCGCGACGCCGCCCGGTTTAGCGGCATCCCTGGCCCTGCAACAGGGCGGAATCACGAGCAACACAGTCCCGCTGGCGCTCCAATAGCGCTCGGACCGCGAAAAAATGGGACCAACGGGTGTTAAACTATTGACGCGGGCACCCGTTACGTGCTTTAATCGGGCGAGTCTTGAATGGACCGTCTCGTAAACTGGCTAGCGCGCCGAACTGCGTTGAAAGGGCTGAATTTCTCTTGACAACGCGGCGGGCAATCAGTTATGAATATATCTTTACCGCGTCTGCCAGCAATTGTGTGCAATTTTTGCGTTCGTATTCCGCGCGCACTGAAGACTAGAACATAAAAAACCCAGGTGCGACGGAATCATTACTTCAGTAAGGCCCATCGGCCGCTTTAGGGGGCTGGTGGGGTTAAACTCTCCGCCCGACACGGAGAAGTTCCCTGGATTCGCTGAACGGTTTTTAGGTTGACTTTGAGGCTCAGGTTGGAAGAGAACTTCGACCGATTCAATTTTGCAATTTACAAGGAGAAGGAAATGGTAGCTTTTCGCAGATGGTTTTTTGCGCTTGCCGTGGTACTCCTGATTTCGGGGTTGGCCAGCGCGCAGACGTTTACTTGCCAGGCGTCCGTGTCGGTGCCGCCGACCTTACGGGCTGAAGGCTTTACCGAGCAGATTGGCGACATCGTGCTGACATGCACGGGTGGAAGCAGCTCGCAGTATACGATCGGGTCGCCACTTCCCACCGCCAATATCATCGTGAGCTTGGGGACCAACGCCACCAGCCGTCTCATCAATGGCAGCGTCACCGATGCTCTCTTGATGATCGACGAGCCCGGCTCCGGTCTGAACCCCACGACTCCTCAGACTGTGTGCTCTTCGGCTTCCGCCGGCGCTGGCGCGGGTGGTTGCGTGCAATATCCGGTGCTCAATGCGTCGGGTGTTCCCGTAATGAGCAGCAGCGCTACCAGCATCACCAATCCGGCCAATGTCTACCAGGGTGAATGGTTCTCGTTTGCGCCGAACCAGATCCAATTTCTGGGCATCCCGATTCTGCCGCCGCTCACCGCCGGGGCTGCGCGTATTTTCCGCATCACCAACGTTCGCGGCAACATGACCCAGTTCAGCGGCGCGGCTCTGCCCGGCACCCAGCCGGTCAATGCTTCGGTGGCCATCAGCGGTTCCACCTCAGTCACCGTGAGCCAGCCAATTCAGACGGCCGGCTTCGTCCAGACCAGTCTCTCCACTAACATTAAGAACGTCAACGGCGGCGGCTACACCCTGCTGAACGATGCGCAGTGCGTCAAACAGAGCTTCGTGGCGGTCGGCCTGCTGCAGTATTCGGAGAATTTCGGCACCGCCTTCAAGGTCCGCAACTCCACCGGCGGCGTGCAGACTGGCAATGCCACCCTTACCCAAAATATTCCGGGAACGATTTACAACACGGAATCCGGTTTCGAGCTCACCACGCCTAATGGCACCGCAGGCCTGGCCGATTTCGGAACCAGACTGCAGGCGGCGTTCCACAACATCCCATCCGGGGTGAACCTGTGGGTTTCCGTCAACAACGTGGTGAATACTTCCAATGCGGCGCCTACTTACACGGCTACGCTGGTCGCCACGGGAGCCTATCCGGCATCCGGTGTTCTGGATACCAGCAGCACGGCGCCCAGCCCAGGCTCGGGCATTCCGGCTGTCACCGCGACAACCACCACTGGCGGCATCGGCTACGTTCAACTGGTTCCGGACTCCACCGGCTCGGCCTATGCAGTGTGGGAAATCGTCACCAGCAACCCGGCCACGCTCCTCTCGTACAACTTCGTGTATGCGATTTCGTACTCGGTCACCTCGGGCATCAACAGCCCGCCGATCCCGGCCGGCTCCTCCAATGTCACCTCCGTGGTGAACATGAGTTATGCTCCGGTACCGCCGACGGGATCTTCCTCCTCGACGCTGTCGGCATGGGCCACGGCTTCCAGCTCGTTGAACATACCGCGGTTTGAGGACACCTCGGGGAGCGGCCTCAACGCCTTCGAGATCAGCATCTGCCAGACTGCGTTGCTGTTCCCGTTCATCACCAATATCGACGGGTTTGACACCGGTATCGCCATCTCGAACACGTCCACCGATCCGTTCGGCACGAACAACCAGCAGGGTGTCTGCCAACTGTATGCCTACGGCGCTACCGGCCAGCCCACCAGCCAGCCGGCTTGCTCCAGCACCAGCACCGCCACCGGCCTGTTCTGTATGCCGTGCACGTCCTCCTCGGGCACTTGCACCGGCTACAACATCGGCACGGGCACCACTTCCGCCACGCTGGCTTCGGCCATCGCTCCCGGCTTCGAAGGCTACATCATCGCCGTTTGCAACTTCTCCTACGCGCACGGCTTTGCCTTCGTCACCGATGTTGGCGCGCGCAACCTGGCCATGGGCTACCTGGCCCTGGTTCTGAACAACGGCGTGTTCCTTGCCCGCGGCACGGTTCCCGCGGCTGAGGCTCTCGGCCAGTAACAACTTCCGGTTAAAACCGCACAAAAGGAGGGGAGCTTCGGCTCCCCTCTTTTTTTTTGGCTTGTGCTACACTGAGAATCTCCCCCGCGTCCATCACAAATCCAACCGTGTTTGCCTAAGGAAAAAAAGGAGGCTCTTTTTGAACCGAATCAGATCCACCATGATGGTGCTGGCCGCTGGATGGCTGTGTGCGGGAATGGCCACCGCTCAGACGGCCGCCAATCTCACGATTGTTTCCGGAGATGGCCAGATTGTCTGCCCGTTCTGCTTTATCACCTCGACTGCTTATGCGCCGCTGGTCGTTATGGCGACCGACGTCAACGGCAATCCCGTGCCGGGAGTTCAGGTGAACTGGAACATCACCGCGCCGAACATCCCCGGCGCCGTGTTTTTGCAAAGCGACAGCACCAGCACGACTTCGACCACCAATTCGAGTGGTCAAGCGAGCGTGACGTTCTATCTGACGCCCTCCGAGACCGGGGGAAGTCAGACTCTCTCCGTTTTGCAGGACAGCATCACCGCATCCACCGGCAATAACGTTTCCGCCACGTTCTACGAAAGCGAGGCTTTGCAGGACCTCCTGAATACGGGCTTCCCGCCGGTCACCGCCAATTTTCAGAATAATTCTTACTCCGTGCTTCAGGCGGGTCTCTCCGGCCAGGTCGGCGCCACCGGTCAGACTCCCATTCAAATCTATGTGGCCAACGAAGGCCAGGAACCGGTTCCCAACGTGGCCGTCTTCCTGGTGACCGCACAGATTAACTCGGGATCCCCGACCATCGCCTGCGCCCCCACGGCGGGTTCACCGACCGCCGGTGCAGGTGTAGTCCTGACCAATTCGAACGGTATCGCGACCTGTTACCCGACTTACGGTGGATCTCCCGGTTCCGGCCTGTTCTGGATGGATGTGGGCGGTTCTTCGGCCAGCGTTCCCGTAGGCACGCTTCCTCCGTACTACTTTCTTTACCCGGCGAATGCCTACAACGCGCAGACCGGCGCCATCAGCGGCTTTACCTACAGCGTGAGTCCGGGAACGCCCGGCAGCACCTCGGTGGTCAGCGGAAGCGGACAGTCCGCCAACCCCGGACAGACTCTGACGCAGCCCCTCGTAGCACAGGTCGTAAATGCCGGCGGGCAGCCCCTGGCGGGCGTGACCGTCACCTGGACCGTCAGCCCGGCGAATGCCGCTACCCTCGCTTCCACCACCACCACCGGAAGCAACGGCCAGACCAGCAATACCGTCACGCTGTCCAGCAGCGCTTCGGGAGCGATCACCGTCACCGCCAGCGCCTCGGGCACCACCAGCAGCGCCACGTTTACCATCACCGCCATTCCAGCCGTCACCATCACCGGATTTTCGATTGTCTCGGGCAACAACCAGAGCGCCGTGGAAGGCACTGGTTTTGCCGAGCCCCTGGTAGTTCAGGTTTCGACCAGCAACGGCGTGGCTTCCGGGGTCACGGTTCAATTTCAGGTTCAAGGTGGATCGGTACCGGTGACGCTTTCGTCCAATAGTGCTGTCACCGGCGCCAGCGGGCAGGCGCAGATCACCGTGCAGGCGGGAAGCGTGGCGGGATCCGCCACCGTGGTGGCCAGCGTGAGCTCGTCGGGAGGGGGATCTTCCCAGACCTTCAACCTCACCGTGGTTCCGGTTCCGCAGGTGCCGGTGATCACAGCGGCCAATTTCGTGAACGGAGCCGACGAACAGCCGAATTCCCTTTCGCCATGCAGCCTTGGCTTGCTGCTGGCCAGCTCTCTCGGCGTCGCCAATGTGTCTCCGCTGTACCCTGGCCTGCCGGCGCCGCAAACCAGCGTGGCCATCACCTTCAACAGCATCTCCGCGCCGATCCTGAACATCGGCACCAACGCCCTGGGCCAGCAATTCGCCCTTTTCCAGGTGCCCTGCACGGTTAGCGCGGGAGCATCGATTCCCGTGACCGTCACCATCGCCGGCTCTGCCACCAGCCTGACCTTAAACGTGCTGCCGGCCTCGCCGGGAGTGTTTCACACGGTAATGTCCGATGGGGTTGCGCGAGCCGTGGTGGTGCGCCCGGATGGGTCGTTCGTCAGCCTTACCAACCCGGCCCGCCGCGGAGAGACCGAGGTGACCTACGTCACGGGCCTGGGTCCCACTTCGCCGGCCGTCGGCACCACCGCGCTGCCGGTTCCCGGCCAGATGCTAGTGCCATCCGCCGTGTTGGGGACCGTCATTCCGGGCATGAGCGGCGCCGGACTGCCGCTGGTTTATGCCCAGCTGTCGGAGGATTTGCCCGGCGTCTACGTTGTGGCATTCCAGATTCCCGCCACGGAGACGCAGGGCAATAATATCTCGTTCTCCATCGGGATCCTCCCTGCGGGTTCCACCACGGGCTATTACAGCGCTCCCACTACGATTCCGGTTCAGTAGGTAGTTTCGAGGAAGGTGGGACAGGCATTCTTCCGACGATTATGGCTGCCCCACCTTCGCGATTGTGATTTGTTTCACGTGAAACAGATTTCACAAAGTGAAACATGAGTCGGGTCGAATTATTTTTCGGGCTAAGTCGGGCTTAGGACCTTCCCAGGGAAATCCCCTAATCCAGCCGAATTAATACTATATTCCCTTCTTCTTCTACTATTATTCTCCTATTGTTCGCCTGCAATCCCTATAACCCCAATATATAGTAGGTGTTGGGCGATAGCCTCGAAATCAAGGGGCCTGATGATCGCGCTTTAACTGCTTGAAGACAGAACAGTTCCTCGCTTTTTCCTCTTGCGCCTCGGGATAAGTTCCGATACTATCGGTTGTGTGGCCCAAAGTGGCTTTTTAGGGGCCATCGTGGGTGAAAAGGGAGCGCAAAGTGGAGTCCGGCGGGCAAATTCCGATCCGAGAGGCCCCCAGGGGCATGTACGCCGCTCGACTCGACGAAAAGGGACGGCTCAAATTGCCGGTGGACTTCCAGAAGTATCTCGACATTTTTCGGGAAAAGTTCTTCGTCACTTCGCTCGACCGAACTACCGCCCGCATCTATCCGATGCATCTCTGGCGCGAAAACGAAGCTCTCTTTGAGAGCTACCGCGATGATCCAACAGTAGCACAGAACATTGCGTTCACCGCCGCCGAGTTGGGATCGGAAGCCGACATGGACGCGCAGGGCCGGATCCTGTTCTCGGCCGAATTGCGCGAGGCCCTGGGTATAGACCAGCAGCAGGTTCGCCTGTACCATTACCGCGGCCGCATCGATGTATTGAGCGAAGCCGTATTCAAGGCGCGCAAAGAGCGGGCTTCCGCCAATCCCGAAGAGGACCTTCGCAAATTGGAAGGAGCGGGCCTGCGGTGACGCACCATGCATCTCGCTGTCATGCCCGAGGAATCTCTGGCGCTGCTGAATGTGCGCCCCGAAGGGGTCTATCTGGACGCCACGGTTGGGCTGGGCGGCCACACGGGGTTGATTGCCCGGAGGTTGACCACAGGCCTGGTGATCGCCAACGACCGGGATCCGGAATCGCTCGAAATGGCGCGCCGCAATACCGAACCATGGGCGGACCGCATCCGCTTTCATCACGGAACTTTCCAGACGCTGCCCGATGCGGTTCGGGAAGCGGGCTTGCAGAAAATCGACGGCGTGCTGGCCGACCTGGGTGTCAGCCGGTATCAGTTGACCACGCCGGACCGGGGCTTTTCGTTCGCGGCGGATGGGCCATTGGATATGCGCATGGATCCAACCACGGGCATGACGGCGGCCGATCTTGTCAATTTTACCGACGAAAAAACACTCGCCGACATTATCTTCAATCTCGGCGGGGAAAGGAGGGCGCGGAGAGTAGCCAGAGCAATCGTCCGGGTACGGCCCATACGGAGCACAGCACGTCTGGCCGACGTGGTGTTGCGGGCCGTACCCCGGACGGGACACCTCCATCCCGCGACCAAAACCTTCATGGCGCTCCGGATGGCGGTGAACGACGAATTAGGAGAACTGGACCGGCTTCTCGAAACCGCTCCGGCATTGCTTCAATCTCGCGGCCGCCTGGTGGTGATTGCATTTTCATCCGGCGAGGACCGGCGCGTCAAAAACCGTTTTCGGGAGCTTGCGGGGCAAGGTCTGGGAAGCATCCTGACGAAGCATCCGCTACAGCCCACCGAGGAAGAAGTATCGCACAACCCGGCGTCCCGCAGCGCCAAGTTGCGGGGATTCGAGTGGAATTAAACACGGCGCCATCAGTGTTCGCCCGCCTGCGGAGCGCCCCCCGGGCCCGGCTCGGCGTGGCGGAGCAAATGCGGATGATGCCTGGCTTAGAGAGTTAGAGAGGCATTAGAACGACCATGTCTACGCTACCCAATCCGTTCCGAAGGACCCCGATCGCTCACGCTGCTCCGGCCAGCGCCCCGCACACCCGGATCCACGCTGCCCGCGATCCTTACCTGCTGCGCCCGCTGCCCGGAGAGGACCTTCGCATCGAATTCAAGACCATCAACAACAGCCGGCTGGTGCGGGAGCCCGACCCGCAAGCTCGCGGAGCCTGCTGGTCTGCCATTGCGGCCGGGGCTCTGTGCGTGGTGCTTCTGGGGGGCGCTCTGGTCCCCAGGCTCCTCAATACCCTGGAGGGCTACAAACTGGAAGCGCTGCGCGTGGAGAATCGCCGCCTGCTGGATGAACGCCGCAACCTCGAACTGCTGGAAGCGGAACTGACCGCCCCGCAACGGTTGCAGGAACTCGCCAAGCATCAGAACATGGTCGTGCCGCAATCCGGCCAGGTGGTCCATCTCAATACACCGGCCTCCGGCGACGCCACCGTCGCCATGCTCCCCTAGATTTTTAATGGCGGGGAGACGCAAGTGCCGTTCCCGCACGCGATAGGTATGTTATGGGTCAACGACGTCTGCTCACGCTGGCTGGAATCGCCGCCTTTTGGGCGGCCGTCGTCCTCTACCACCTGATCTCCCTACAGGTTTTCCACCACCGCTATTACGTGCAGTTGGCGCGGCAGCACCAGGAAGTCCCGATCGAGGTGCCGGCGCCGCGCGGCACGCTTTTCGATCGCAACGGCCAGACCCTGGCGATGAGCGTGCCCACCGAGTCGGTGTACGTCAATCCCCTCAAACTGCCTGACCTTGGAATGGCCGCCGACCTGCTTGGCCGCGTTTTGCACCTGGACCGCGCCCAACTGTTCGCCACCCTCAAGCAGGCTTACGACGACCACCGCGGCTACCTGCTGATCAAGCACCGCGTGGATTTCCAGGAGGCCGAGAACCTGCGCGGACTGGCCTTCGACTGGATCGGCGTACAGCACGAAAGCCAGCGGCACTATCCCAAGGGCGATCTCGCGGCGCACGTCCTGGGGGGCGTGGATTTCTCGGAAACCGGCACCTCCGGCGTGGAACGCGCCCTGGAACAGGACCTGCACGGAGTGCCGGGCGAGATGCGCCTGGTAACCGACGTGAAAGGGCGCGGCATCGAGTCGCAGCTTGCTAAGCCGGCGCGCCCGGGCGCCGCCATCACCCTGACCATCGACGAGCGCATCCAGTTTGTGGCCGAGCGCGAACTGGAGGCCGCGGTGATCGAACATCACGCCTTTGCCGGCAGCCTGGTGGCGATGAACCCGCAGAACGGCGAAGTCCTGGCCATGGCCAGCTACCCCACATACGATCCCAACCAGGCGCTTCAGGGCAACGATCCGCGGCGCATCAATCATGCGGTGAGCCTGCCCTTCGAGCCCGGATCGGTGTTCAAGGTGATCACGCTTTCGGCGGCCCTGGAGACCACCGACCTCAAGCCCGACAGCCCCATCAACTGCCACGGCGGAGCCTTCACGCTGCCGGGCCGCGTGATCCACGATTCCCACGCCGGCCTGGGGATCATTCCCATGGCGGACGTGCTGGCGCGCTCGAGCAACAGCGGGGCGGTCGAAATCGGTTCGCACGTGGGGCCGGAAAATCTGTACAAGTACGTTCGCCGCTTCGGCTTCGGCCAGAAGACCGGCATCGAGCTGAAGGAAGAAAACCGCGGGCGCGTGTGGCCGTTCAACCGATGGCGCAAGACGTCGTGGGCCTCGGTATCGATGGGTCAGGAGGTAGGGGTCACCACGCTGCAACTGGCGCAAGCCGCCGCGGTGGTGGCCAACGGCGGTTTCCTGATCCATCCCCACCTGGTGCTGAAAAAGAACGATAAGCCCGTTCCCGTGGCCCCGCCGGTGCGGATTCTGCAGCCGGATAACGCCATCCTCATGCGCTCTATGATGGAAGGAGTGGTGGTGCTGCCCTACGGCACCGGAAGACGGGCCCGCCTGGACGGCTATTCAGTGGGAGGGAAAACGGGTTCGGCGCAGATCTTCGATACTCAGACCAAGCACTACACGCATTCCTACAACGGCACGTTTATGGGATTTGCGCCGCTGACCAACCCGGCGTTGGTGGTGGTGGTGACGCTCAACGGGACGCACGGCGAGGGCGGTTTTGGCGGGGTGGTGGCCGCGCCGGTGTTTCATGCGGTGGCCAGCGAAGCGCTGCGGGTGATGGAAGTTCCGAGGGATTTGCCCGACGACAAGCCCCACACGCTGGTGGCCGTGGCGGCGAACATGGACGATCTGGCCGACCCCGACCGCGCCGATACCGATAATGTCCTGGCCGATGACGACGACGACGCACCCGACGCGCAAGTTGCGGCCCCCTCCGGCCCGACCGTCCCGAACTTCAAGGGCATGAACATGCGGGCCGTTCTGGCCCAGGCCGCCGAGATGGGGATCACGGTCCTTCCCGCCGGCAGCGGAATCGCACGGGTGCAAAACCCTCCGGCGGGAACGCCGCTTTACGAAGGAGAACGCATTCGCGTCCAGTTTGTGCGATGAATCTGGGCGAGATATTCGCGGGCGTGGCGCTGCCGGAAGCCCTCGCGCCGGCCGTGGCCGCGATGGAAATCGCCGGGATGGAATACGATTCGCGCCGCGTGGATGCGGGCTACCTCTTCTTCGCATTTCCGGGCGCCCGGACGGATGGCCGGCGGTTCGTGCGGGACGCCATCGCGCGGGGCGCGGTGGCCATCGCCAGCGAATCCGAAGCGGATGCGGAAAGCGCGGCGCCCTGGGTCCGGGTGACGCACGGACGGCAAGCCCTGGCGCTGGCCTCGCGCAACCTCTACGACCGGCCGGATGAGCGCCTGGGCCTGACCGGCATCACCGGGACGAACGGCAAGACCACCACCGCGTACCTGGTGGATTCGGTGCTGCGCGCGGCCGGGCGGACCACCGCGATGATCGGCACCATCGAATACCACCTGGCGGGAAAAGTGCTTCCGGCAGTCAATACCACCCCCGAGTCGCTCGACCTGGTGCGGCTGTTCGCCGGCCTGGAAAGCGCCGGCGGCACTCACGTTACCATGGAGGTATCGTCGCACTCGCTCGACCTGGGCCGCGTTTACGGGCTGCACTTTCACACCGCGGTATTCACCAATCTCACGCGCGACCACCTGGACTTTCACGGCACCATGGAAGCTTATTTCGCGGCCAAGGCGAAGCTGTTCGCGGGAGCCGGCGCGCCCGCTCCGTTGTTCGCGGTGGTGAACCACGACGACGAATACGCCCGCCGGCTGCCCTTTCATCCGCGCACCCAGGTTTTCTGGTACGGGCTGGGGCCGGATGCCGATCTTTACCCGCGCAATGTTTCGAGCGGCTTCGCGGGGCTGCGCTTCGAGGTGCAGTTCGGCAAGCTGCGGTTCCCCGTGGAATCGGCGCTGATCGGCAGCATCAACGTTTACAACATCCTGGCGGCCTGCGGCGCGGCGCTTTCCTACGGCATCCCGCCGGAAACGGTGTCCCGCGGGATCGCCGCCCTGGAAGCCGTTCCGGGACGCTTCGAGCGCGTGGATGAAGGGCAGCCGTTCGTAGTGGTGGTGGACTACGCTCACACCGACGACGCCCTGCGCAACACCATTGCGGTGGCCCGCGGCCTGAAACCCAAGCGCGTGATTACGCTGTTCGGCTGCGGCGGCGACCGCGACCGGACCAAGCGCCCGCTGATGGGTCGTGCGGCGGCCGAGGGCAGCGATTTCGTGGTGCTGACCAGCGACAATCCGCGCTCCGAAGATCCCCTGGCCATCATGAACGACGCGCTGGTGGGCATTCGCCGCGTGGATGTGCCGCACATCGTGGAACCGGATCGCGCGGCGGCCATCGCGCGCGCTATTCGCGAGGCGCACGAAGGCGACATCGTAATCCTGGCCGGCAAGGGCCACGAGACTTACCAGGTGCTGCGCGACCGGACCATCGCGTTCGACGACCGGGCGGTGGCCAGGGAAGTGCTGAGAGGTTACGGGTATCGCAAATGAGAGGCCGCACCGGTTTTCCACTATGACGTTCCCGCTGGCACAAGTCGCCGAAGCCATGGCCGCCGCGGGCGATCCCCCGGATGGGGCGGTCACCGGGTGGAGCGTCGATTCGCGCACGCTGGCCGCCGGAGACCTGTACTTCGCTCTCCGTGGGCCAAACCACGACGGGCACGATTTTGTCGCGGCCGCGCTGGACCGGGGCGCGGCGGCGGTGGTAGTGGACAGAGACATGGGCGCGGCGCGCGAACTGCGGGTTTCCGATACCCTCCGCGCGCTCAAGGAATTGGGCGGCTGGGCGCGGCGCCAGTGGGGCGGGCTGGTGGTGGGAGTCACCGGAAGCGCGGGGAAGACCACCACCAAGGACGCCATCGCGCACCTGCTTTCGGTGGGAATCGCCACGGGCCGTACGGTGGGCAACTTCAATAACCACGTGGGCGTGCCGCTCTCGATCCTGCGGCTGCCCGCGGATTGCCGCGTGGCGGTGCTGGAAATGGGCATGAACCACGCCGGCGAAATCCGCGAACTGGCCGCCATCGCGCGGCCGGAAATCGGGGTGGTCACCAACGTGGGCTACGCGCACGTGGAGTTTTTCGATTCCATCGAGGGGGTGGCGGCCGCTAAGCGCGAATTAATCGAAGCGCTGCCGCCGGATGGCGTGGCGGTGCTGAATGCCGACGACCCGCGGGTACGGCGCTTCGGCGAGGCGCACAAGGGCCGCACCCTGACCTTTGGCTTTGCCGAAACCGCCGCGGTGCGCGCCGAGAACGTGGGGTACTCGCCCGATGGCGCGCGCTTCCGCACCCTGGGGGTGGATTACGAAACCTCGCTCACCGGCCGCCATGCGATTTCGAACCTGCTGGCCGCCATCGCCGTGGCGCTGGTGTTCCACATCGCGCCGGAACGCCTGCGGGAGGCGGTGCGCAGTTTTTCGGCCGGCAAGATGCGCGGAGAGAAAATCGAGCACCGCGGGATGGTGGTCTGGAACGACTGCTACAATTCCAATCCCGAAGCCGCCCAATCCATGCTCGACGTGCTGGCGCGGACGCCCGCGCGGCGGCGCATTGCGGTGCTGGGAGAAATGTTGGAGTTGGGGCACGCTTCCGAGGAATTGCACCGCAAACTGGGGCGCTATGCGGCCTTGGCCGGCGTGGACCGGCTGGTAGGAATTCACGGCGACGCCCATTGGATGACCGAGGAGGCTTTGGCCGCCGGCATGCCTGTGGGATCGGCGCCCTTTTTCGAGGAACCGGCCGCGGCCGGCGAATGGGTTCGCGGCGTGGCCGGACCGGGAGATGCCCTGCTTTTCAAGGGATCGCGCGGAGTGCGCGTGGAACGCGCTTTGGAGAGGTTTCTAAGCTAGCTCATGCTGTATTCTCTACTCTACGAGCAGTTGAGCCGCCACATCAGCGCGTTCCGGCTGTTTCGGTATATCACCTTCCGGACCGCCTTTGCCTCGCTGACGGCGCTATTCCTGTGCATCGTCCTGGGACCCTGGCTGATCCACCGGCTGCGCGAGTTTCAGATTGGCCAGTATATTCGCGAGGAAGGCCCCAAGAGCCACCAGAAGAAGGCCGGGACTCCCACCATGGGCGGGGTATTGATCATCATTTCCATCGTGGTGCCCACGGTGCTGTGGGCCGACCTGCGCAACGCCTACGTGTGGACCGCCGTGGTTTCCCTGCTGGGCTACGGCTGGATCGGGTTTCTGGACGATTACGCCAAGGTCACGCGCCGGCGCAACCTGGGCATCACCGGCCGGCGCAAGCTGGCGTATCAGTTCCTGATCGGATTTGCGATTACCTCCCTGCTGCTGGTGCTGCGCGCCTACGGCGATTTTTCGACCGCCATGAACATCCCGTTCCTCAAGCAGTACAAGCCTTCGCTGCTGATCCAATCGCTGCTGGGGAACCCCTGGACGTATGTGCTGGGCGTGGCGCCCTTCTGCATCCTGGTGTCGCTGATCGTGGTGTTCATGTCCAACGCGGTGAACCTGACGGACGGGTTGGATGGCCTGGCCATCGGGCTGATGGTGATCGCCGCCGGCGCGCTGACCATGCTGACTTACGCCGGCGGGCACGCCACCATGGCCGATTATCTGCAACTGGCGCGCAACCCGCGCACCAGCGAGCTGACCATTTTCTGCGGCTCGATGACCGGGGCCAGCCTGGGCTTCCTGTGGTACAACTCGCACCCGGCGGAGATTTTCATGGGCGACGTGGGCGCGCTCGGACTGGGCGGCGCCATGGCCGTGGTGGCGGTGCTGATCAAGCAGGAGGTGCTGCTGCTGTTCATTGGCGGAATTTTCATTCTGGAGGCGGTCTCGGTGATTCTGCAGGTAGGAAGCTTCAAGCTGCGCCACGGCAAGCGCATTTTCAAGATGGCGCCCCTGCACCACCATTTCGAGGCCCTGGGCTGGACCGAATCGAAGATCATCGCGCGATTCTGGATCGCCGGCCTGGTGCTGGCGCTCTTCGCGCTGACGACGCTGAAACTAAGATGAGGACGGGAGTACAGGTCGGCGACGGGCGGGAGGTGTTTTCACCACGGAGCCACGGAGAGCACGGAGAAAGCACGGAGAAAGCACGGAGAAGAAAAACTGGTTCTCTTGGTTTTCCCCGTGCTTTCTCCGTGTTCTCCGTGCCTCTGTGGTGAACACGGACCTTCGGAGGCGCGCATGAGTATCCCACTCCGCGGGGCGCGGGCGCTGGTGGTGGGGATGAGAAAGTCGGGGATGGCTTCGGCGGAATTGTTGGTCCGCCAGGGGGCACTGGTGCGCGCGACGGATCTGAAGCCGCTGGAGGCGCTGCCGGAAGCCGGCGCGCTGCTGGAACGGCTGTCGATTCCGTTCGAACAGCAGACGGCGGCGGTGTTCGAGGGCTGCGACCTGATCGTGCTTTCGCCGGATGTGCCCGCGGACCTGGCTCCGCTGGAGGAGGCGCGCGGGCGCGGCGTACTGGTCATCGGAGAAGTGGAACTGGCCGCGGGCTTCCTCAAGGGGCGGACCATCGGAATTACCGGATCGAACGGCAAGACCACCACCACCAGCCTGACGGGCCACATTCTGCGCGAAGCAGGCGTGGCCGTGCAGGTGGGCGGCAATATCGGAACGCCGGTTACGGCCATGGTGGATTCGTCGCGCGAGGATGGCTGGAATGTATTGGAGCTGTCCAGCTTCCAGCTCGAAACCATCCGCGAATTCCGCGCCCACATCGCGCTGGCGCTGAATGTCACCCAGAACCATCTGGACCGTCACCACACTTTTGCCAATTACGCGGCGGCTAAGGGCCGGCTGTTCGAGACCCAGCAGGCCGGCGATTTCGCGGTGCTGAACGCCGACGATCCGGTGTGCGTAACGTATGCCGCACGCACCCGCGGCACGGTGGAGTGGTTCAGCGGAAGCCGCAAAGTCACGCCCGGCGCGAGCCTTTGCGGGGACAAACTGGTGCTGGATGGCAAGCTGCTGATGGAGGCCGGGGAAATCCCCATCCGCGGGCGCCACAATATTGAAAACGTGCTGGCGGCTTCCATCGCCGCGGCGCGAGCCGGAGTGGAACGCGGCGCGATCGCCGCCGCGGTGCGCACGTTCCACGCGGTGGAGCATCGCCTGGAGTTCGTGCGGCAGGCCGACGGCATCGACTTCTACAACGATTCGAAGGCCACCAGCGTGGATGCCACGCTGAAGGCCGTGGATGCGTTCGCCGGGGGTTTGTGGGTGATCCTGGGCGGCAAGGACAAGGGCCTGGATTATACCCTGCTGCGCGAGCCGCTGGCCGCCAAGGCGCGCGCCGCGCTGCTGATCGGCGCGGCGGCCGGGAAGATTGCCGCGGCGTTGCAGGGGGCCGTTCCGCTGGTGGAGACCGGGACCCTGGCGGGCGCGGTGGATTACGCTTACCGCCACGGGCACGCGGGCGATACCGTGCTGCTGGCGCCGGCCTGCGCCAGCTTCGACCAGTTTACGAGCTACGAGCATCGCGGCGAAGTTTTCAAGAGCCTGGTGCGGCAGCTCGGCGAGGGGGAGCGGAAGTAATGCAACACATGAAAACCGACTGGGTGCTGTTCGGCACGGTGCTGTTGATGGTGTTGTTCGGGCTGCTATTTCTCTATAGCGCCTCCTCCATCACCGCCCAGCTCGACCCGCGCTACCACTCGGCCGGGCATTTCCTGGTGCGGCAGGCAGAGTGGGCGGCGGTGGCCGTGGTGGTGATGATGGCGCTGAAGAAGTTTCCGCACCACAAGCTGTGCCGTCCGACGCTGGCTTTCGGCGGAATTGGAGTCACGCTCCTGCTGCTGGGCGCGGTGTACTTCATCGACGGCGAGCATCACCGCTGGCTGCGCATCGGCCCCGGCGGCTTCCAGCCGTCCGAGCTGGCCAAACCCGCGCTGGTGATTTTCCTGGCTTATTTCGTGACCTTGCGCGGCCCGGCCATCAACTCGCGCTACACCCTGGCGCCCGCCGCATTGGGAATCGGCCTGGTGATCTGCGCCGTGGCGGTGGCCGACCTGGGGACGCCCATCGTGCTGGGCGCGGCGGTGATGAGCGTGTTCTTTCTGGCGGGTTTGGAGTACCGCTACTGCCTGATGGTGGTGGCTCTGGCGCTGATCGGCGTGACCGTGTTCATTTGCGCCGAACCTTACCGCCTGGGGCGGGTGGTGCGCTACATCGACCCGCAATTCCGCATTCTGGCGCAGGTGGATCACCAGGGGCACATTCGCGCGTGGATCGAGCATAGCTTGCGCACCCGCGATACGAATTACCAGGCGGACCAGTCCAAGATTGCCGTAGGCGCGGGCGGCATCACCGGGGTGGGGCTGATGAACGGCCGGCAGAAGCTGCTGTATTTGCCGGAGGCGCACACCGATTTCATTTACGCCGTGGTGGGCGAGGAGACCGGCCTCGTCGGAACCCTGGGCCTGCTGGCGGGCTTCTGCATTATCGGCTGGCGGGGCTTGCGCGCCGCGTGGCGCCTGGAGAACGACGACTTCGGACGATACCTGGCGCTGGCCATCACCATGGTGGTGGTGGTGCAGGGACTGCTGAACATGAGCGTGGTGCTGGACATGATGCCCACCAAGGGCATTCCGCTCCCCATGGTGAGTTATGGCGGCAGCAGCCTGTTGTGCACGCTGGCGATGCTGGGCATCCTGATGAGTGTGAGCGAACGTGCGGGTTAGAGAGCGGGGATCGGGCCGCGGGGGATCGGTTGCCTAAGCGGTTTCTCATGGCGGGCGGCGGGACCGGCGGGCACGTGATCCCGCTTCTGGCGGTGGCGCGGGAGTTGCGGCAGCGGGGCCACGCGGTGATATTTGCGGGCACGGAACGGGGCCTGGAATCGAAGCTGGTTCCGGCCGAAGGATTTGAATTGCGGCGCATCCATATCGGCGGTCTCAATCGCGTCAGCATGGTGGAGCGGGTCGCCACGCTGGCGAAGCTGCCGTTCGCCACGCTCGGGATGATCCCGCTGGTGCGCCAGTGCGCGGCGGTGTTCAGCCTGGGCGGCTTCGTGGCCGGTCCGCCGGTGATGGCGGCTTTGCTGGCGGGCGTCCCGGTAGTGGCCATGGAGCCCAACGCGGTGCCCGGGTTCACCAACCGCAAGGTGGGCCGGTGGGTGACGCGCGCGCTGCTCTCGTTTCCGGAGACGGCCGCGTATTTCCGCGCCGGGCGGACGGAAATCACCGGCCTGCCGGTGCGCGAGGAGTTTTTCGCGATTCCCCGGAAGCCGCGCCAGGGACCGCTCGACATTCTGATTACCGGCGGCAGCCAGGGGTCCCGCACGCTGAACCAGGCGGCCCGCCAAAGCTGGCCGCTGTTCCGGGAGGCGCGCTTCCCGGTACGCCTGGTGCACCAGACCGGGCCGCGGGAGTTCGAAGCGATTCGTGACGAGTTTGCGAGGACCGGCCTGGAGGGCGAAACGCTGCCGTTCATTGCCGATATGCCGGCCGCCTTCGCCCGCGCCGACCTGATTGTGTGCCGCTCGGGCGCGGGCGCGGTATCGGAACTGGCGGCGGCGGGCAAGCCCTCGATCCTGTCGCCGTTCCCGTTCGCCGCCGACGATCACCAGACCCGCAACGCCGAGGCGCTGGAGCGGGGCGGGGCGGCGCGGGTGGTGCGGGATGCCGAGATGAACGGCCAGAGGCTGTTTTCGCTGGTGAGCGAACTGGAGTCCGACGCCGGTGCGCTGGAGCGCATGGCACAGGCGGCCCGCGGGTTCGCGCATCCCGGGGCGGCGCGGCGGGCGGCGGAGATATTGGAGGAAATCGGGTGAGCGGGGCGGATTCACAGGCGCGGGCGGCATATTCACCACGGGGGCACGGAGAACACGGAGGAAGCACGGAGCAAAAAACACAGAAGATTTCGTGGTTTTCTCCGTGCTTCCTCCGTGTTCTCCGCGCCTCCGTGGTGAATCCGCACCCCTCGCTCGCCCAGGAAAGCGAAGTTCCCATTGACACGCGGCGCGCAACCCGAAACAATACGGTAAGCAAATGTTCTTCCGTCCCCAGCATCTGCATTTCACCGGCATCGGCGGCATCGGCATGAGCGGCATCGCCGAGGTGTTGCTGAACCTGGGGTACCAGATCAGCGGATCGGATGCGCGGCTTTCGCCGATCACCGAACGGCTGGCCGCCATGGGGGCGCGGATCTATGAGGGGCACGCGGCTTCCAATGTCGAGGGGGCGCGGGCGCTGGTGGTCTCGTCGGCGGTCGATGCGCAGAATCCGGAACTGCTGGAAGCCCGGAGGTTGCAGATCCCCATCATTCCGCGGGGCGAACTGCTGGCGGAGCTGATGCGGCTGAAATACGGTATTGCGGTGGCCGGGAGCCACGGCAAGACCACCACCACCTCGATGACCGCCACGATCCTGAATTATGCCGGTCTGGACCCCACCGTGGTGGTGGGCGGACGGGTGGGCACCATGGGAGGCTCCAACGCGCGGGTGGGGCGCAGCGACTTTCTGGTGGTGGAATCCGATGAAAGCGACGGCTCGTTCCTCAAGCTGGCGCCGATCATCGCGGTAGTCACCAATATCGACCGCGAGCACCTGGACCACTACGCCTCGCTGGAGGCCATCCAGGCGGCTTTCGTGGAATTCGTCAATAAGGTGCCTTTTTACGGCGCCGTGATCGTGTGCCTGGACGATCCCCACGTGCAGACCATTTTCCCCGCCATCACCCGCCGCACGATCACCTACGGGACTACGGCGCAAGCCGATATGGAGGCGCTGGAGATCGCCAGCGGGCATTTCGCCAGCGATTTCCGGCTGCGCTACCGGTCGAACGACCTGGGTCGCTTCCATCTGCGCATCCCCGGACGGCACAACGTGTGGAACGCCATGGCGGCGGTGGCGGTGGCGGTGGAACTGGAAGTTCCGGCGGATACCATCCGGGAGGCCCTGGCCGGATTCAGCGGCGTGGACCGACGTTTCCAGGTGCGCGGGAAGGAGCGCGGCATCACCGTGGTGGACGATTACGGGCACCATCCCACGGAGATCCGGGCCACCCTGGATGGCGCGCGGGAGTGCGGTTTCCGGCGCATCCACGTGATCTTCCAGCCGCACCGCTATACCCGCACGTTCCACCTGATGGACGAATTCGCGCGTTCGTTCCACCAGGCCGACCGCGTGTTCGTGCTGGATATTTACGCGGCTTCGGAAAAGCCCATCGAGGGCGTCACGGCGGAGGGCCTGGTGGAGCGGTTGCGGCAGTTCGGGCATCGCGGGGCGGAGTACGTGGGGACCATCGAAGGCGGCGTGGAGGCGGTGGCGGCGGCGGCCGAGGAGGGCGACCTGGTGCTGACGCTGGGCGCGGGCAACGTCTGGCAGGCGGGAGAAAGGCTGCTCGAAAAGCTGCGGCAGCCCGGAGAGAACTGAGGTGGGGCGCGAAAACAGAAGATCGGCCGGCGCGAGCGGGGCGGGCGCCTCGAAGCGCGGGAGTTGGCGGTTGTGGCTGGTGCTGGCCGCGATAGGGCTGCTCTGCGTTTCGACCGCCATGGCGGCGCTGAAAATCAAGCGATACGCCACCGAGGACCCGCAGTTCCGGCTTTCGCGCGACCGCGCGGACTCTCTGACCGTGGAAGGGCTGAAGTACACCAACCGGTCCAAAGTGCGGCGCGTGTTCACGAGCGATTTCGGGCACAGCATCTTCCTGGTCCCACTGGATGAGCGGCGGCGCGGCCTGCTGGGAATCGACTGGGTGGAAGATGCCTCGGTTTCGCGCGTCTGGCCGGACCGCCTGGTGGTGCGGCTGAGGGAGCGCACGCCGGTGGCTTACGTCTACTTCGGCACGGGCGTGCTGCTGATCGACGCCTATGGGGCGCTGCTCGATCCTCCCCCCACATCGCACTTCGCCTTCCCGGTATTGAGCGGCGTGCGCGAGGACGAGACCGAGGACCAGCGGCGTGAGCGGGTGCACGCCATGCTGGTTTTCCGGCAGGACATGGGCTACCTGGCGAAGGATATCTCCGAGGTGGATGTTTCCGACCTGGAGAACATCCGCGTGGTGACCCAGATGGACCGGCGGGCGGTCCAGTTGCTTATCGGCGATACGAATTTCGCCAGCCGCTATCAGAATTTTGTGAATCACTATCCGGAAATTCACAAGCACTCGCCGGAGGTCAAAACCTTCGATCTCCGGTTGGAGGACCGGATCACGGCCAGGGAGTAATATGCCAGACAAAGCAATCTACGCGGTGGGATTGGATGCCGGGAGCCGCACCACGCGGGTGGTGATCTGCATTCTGGAACGCGGGCGGCTGCGCTTTCTGGGGGCCGGGTCGGCGCCCTCCGAAGGCTGGGTGAAAAGCCGCATCGCCAACCAGGTGGCGGTGTCCGCGAGCATCCGGACGGCGGTTTCCGAGGCCCAGGCCTCCGCGGGCGTGAACGTGGAATCCGCGGTGGTGGGCATGGGCGGCCAGACGGTGATCGGCAACAACGGCCGGGGCGCCCTGGAACTGGGTTATAAACGCGAGATCCAATCCGACGATGTGGACCGGGTGATGAAGCGGGCCTGGAAGGCGCGGCTGGACGAAGACCGCATGATCCTCCAGCTTTATCCGCAGGATTTTGTGGTGGATGGCATTGCCGGCCACCGCAACCCGGACAGGATGCTGGCCGACTGCCTGGCGGTCCGGGTGCACCTGGCGACCGTGTCGATTCAGGAACACAATGCCCTGATCGGCGCGGTCAACCTGGCCTCCATCCTGGTGGAGGAGTCTGTATTCGAGCCGCAGGCGGCCTGCTACGCGGCGGTGCGCCCGGAAGACCGGCGCGAAGGCATCGCGGTGTTGGATATCGGCGCCGAATCCACCGGTATGGTGGTTTACTATGGCGATTCCCTGCAACTGGCCTGCACCATCCAGAAGCCCAACGGCTCGCAGATTTGCGGCGACTCCTTCACCCGCGACCTGGCCCAGGCCATGCGCCTGTGCTTCGAGGATGCCGAAATGGTGAAGATCGAGTACGGCTCCGCCTCGCCCGATGCCTGTGCCGGGAACCTGCACGTGGAGTTGCCCACCCCGGAGGAGCGCGAACCGCGCGAGGGGTCCTTGAGAAACCTGAATATCGTGCTGGAATCGCGGGCCGAGGAATTGTTTGCCATGGTGCGCAAGGAGCTGGAGCAGATCCAGATGGACGGGGCGCTGGCCGGGGGCGTCTTCGTGTGCGGCGGCGGGGCCCAGCTTACCGATGTTCTGGACGTGGCCGATCAGGAACTGAGGTGCCAGGCGCGCTTCGGCCTGCCTTCGGGCATTCGGGATTGGCCCGAGGACTTCAAGACTCCCGAGTGGACCACCGCCGCGGGCCTGGCGATGTACTCGGCTAAGATCAAGGAAAAAAATGAGCAGCGGCGCGAGCGCGCCGGATGGTTGGGAAAGATTCTGCGGCCGGTCCGCTAAATGAAAGGGGCAATCGATGGGGCGCATGGAAACCGACTTGAGCAACTTGAAATACGAAATCGAAGAAGAGTCGCGTCTGGGAACGCGCATCAAAGTCATCGGCGTGGGCGGCGGAGGCTGTAACGCGGTCGCCCGCATGGTGGCGGAGGGTCTGGAAGGCGTGGAGTTCTACGCCATGAACACCGACCGCCAGGGGCTGAGCGTCTGCCCGGTGGGCAACAAGCTACAGCTTGGGGAAAAGATCACCGACGGGCTGGGGGCCGGATCGAACCCCGAGATCGGCCGCCAGGCGGCGCTCGAAAACACCGACGCCATTGTGGAGCTGTTGCAGGGCGCCGACATGGTATTCGTAACCGCCGGCATGGGCGGCGGCACGGGCACGGGCGCGGCGCCGGTGGTGGCCTCGCTGGCCAAGGAACTCGACGCGCTGACGGTAGCGGTGGTCACCAAGCCGTTCGGGTTTGAAGGGCGCCGGCGCATGCGCATGGCCGAGGAGGGCTTGGCCAAACTGGCCTCGACAGTGGACACGGTGATCGCCATTCCGAACGACCGGCTGCTGGCCCTGGTGCCACGGGGCACCAGTTTCTTCGAGGCCTTCAAAGTAGCCGACGACCTGCTGCGCCAGGCCGTGCAGGGCATCAGCGACATTATCGTCACGCCCGGCC
>JASHSS010000442.1 GCA_030038565.1 Bryobacteraceae bacterium | reverse complement strand
CACCCGGCAGGGGGTGATCAAGAAATCCGAGCTGACCGAGTTCGACAATCCCCGGTCGGGCGGCCTCATCGCCATTTTGCTGGACGAGGGCGACGAACTGATCGCCGCCAAGATCACCCACGGCGACGACTTCATTTTCCTGGGCTCGCGCGAAGGGCAGGCCAGCCGCTTCAAGGAAAGCCAGGTGCGCCCGATGGGCCGGCAGGCGCGCGGCGTGCGCGCCATGGACCTGGCCGAGGGCGATTACCTGATCGGCATGGAAGTGGTGGGCCAGGAGGGCCTGATTCTCTCCATCGCGGACAATGGTTACGGCAAGCGAACGCCGGTCGAAGACTATCGCCTGACGGCCCGCGGCGCCAAGGGCGTCATCAACATGAAGACCAACAGCAAGACCGGGCGCGTGATGGCCGTCCTTTCGGTGAAGGAGGATTCGGAGCTGATCATCGTCAGCCAGAACGGCAAAATCATCCGCATCGATTCGGCCACCATCCGGCAGGTGGGGCGTTCTTCGCAAGGCGTCAAGCTGGTGACCCTGGAAGAGGGCGACAAGGTTGCGGCGGCGTCGGTGATCCCGGAAACCGAAGGTCCCAACGGCAACGGGCAGGAGACCCTCCCGCTTCAGTAAACTGGTAACAACGGCTATGGCAGCGCTTGTCGAACTCTCCAATCCGTCGCGGCTGAAAGAAAAGCAGGATCGCCTGTTGGCGCAACTGGGCGGTCTGGACCGCGTGATCGTGGCCTACTCCGGCGGCGCGGATTCCGCCTACCTGGCGTGGGCCGCCTGGCGCGCGCTGGGGGCCAATGCCCTGGCCATGACCGCCGATTCGGCGTCTCTCCCCGAATCCCACAAGCGCGATGCCGAGGCCTTCGTGCGGCAGTTCGGGATTGCCCATGAATACGTCGAAACCCACGAGTTCGACAATCCCGACTACCTGCGCAACGACGCCAACCGCTGCTTCCATTGCAAGGACGAGCTGTTCACGGTCCTGGAACAGGTGGCCCGCGAGCGCGGCTACCAACACATCATCTACGGCGTGAATGCGGACGACCTGGGAGATTACCGGCCCGGGCAGAACGCCGCGCGGCAGCATCGCGTGGCCGCGCCCCTGGCGGACGCCGGCCTCACCAAGGCAGAGATCCGCGAGCTTTCCCGCCAGGCCGGGCTGCCCACCTGGGACAGGCCGGCCTCGGCGTGCCTCAGTTCGCGGATTCCTTACGGCACGGCGGTAACCCCGCAGAATGTGAAGACCGTCGAAACCGGCGAGGAGGCGCTCAAGGCGCTGGGCTTCCGCCAGTTCCGCGTGCGCTTCCACGGCGAAATCGTGCGCATCGAGATCGCGCCCGATGAATTGGTCAAAGCCCTGACCCTGGAGATGGCGCGGTGTTTCACCAGGATTTTCCGGGACCTTGGATTCCAGTACGTGACGCTCGACCTGGAAGGTTACCGCCAGGGTTCGCTGAACGAAGTGCTGCACTTGAAGAAGTAAGCGCGGCGGCCCTCCGCGGGCCGTTCGCCGCCTTAGAATTCGTCTTCTTCTTCCTTCTTTTTCTTGCCCTTGCGGCGCAGAATCACGATCCCGACCAGGATGATGGCCAGCACACCGGACACGATCTGCACGGTTGTTTGGGTCATGGGGCTCTCCTGTAGTGCCGAACCGGCAGTATAGAACATTCGTATGAAAACGTCCACCTATCGGTTGTTAGCTTTTGTTAGCTATAGCCAGGTCTTCGACCGCGTGATTTAGTTCTTCCGCTTGGTGGGGCAGGCATTCAGCCTGCCCTGGACAGGCTGAAGGCCTGTCCCACCAACGCCTCACGCATCATGGTGTGACAGGCGCGTCTTCAGGGAAGCGAATCATGCGGTCGGGGACCTAGTTAAGTTAGGGGAACTTATAGAAGAGCCAACTGCTCTTCGGTGGGTTCGGCTCAACAATACCAGGGCTCGGTGAGGTAGGGGATCGTCGTTCGGGCGGGCCGGGGCGCCTCGGTGTATTCGCCCGCCTGGGCAAGATCCCAGATGCTGCGGAAGATCGCCGCCCGCCCGGCCCGGCGGCGCTCCTCTCGCTTGATGGTCTCCTGAACCTCTGCCGCCAGCCGGTCCAATTCGGGATCCGCACTGCGCCAGGGATACACCAGCGCCCGCGGATCGAATGGCTCGACCAGGCCCTGCACTTCCGGCAGTTCCATCAGCAGAGATCCCTCCGGGATCAGCAGCCGGACGGCGAGTTGAATGGGCGCGACCTGTTCGACGAGGTCCAACTGCGCGAGATCGCGCAGAAACCGGGCGTAGCTCCGGCGTGTCGTCCACGGGGTGAAGGGGATGAAGGTGGGCGAGAGGATCAGGCCGGCCGCGCGCGTGATTGCGAGGGCCTCCGCAAAATCGGCGCCGGTGTGTCCCTTGGCGAGTTTCTGGAGGACTGCGTCGTCCAGCGACTCGACCGCGCTGGTGACGAAGAGGCAGCCGGTGCGCGCAAGGCGGGGGAGCAAATCCCGGTGGCGCCGGAGGTGCTCGATCTTGATGGTCACATCGTACGTGAGGTGCGGCCATTCGGCGGCCAGGGCCTCCACCAGCGCCATGGCATGGCCCGGACCGTTGAAGAAATCGGGATCGCCGAAGGTGATGTGCTCGGCCCCCGCGGCTACCTGGCGCCGGATGTCTTCGAGCACAACTTCGCGCTGAACGATCCGGAATTGGCCGCGGTACACCGGCACCACCGGGCAATGCCGGCACAGATGCCTGCAGCCGCGGCTGGCTTCGGTATATCCGACGCAGCGCGTGGCGCCCTCCTTCACGAGGTGGGCATACGCGCCGAGAGGGGGCAAGCCGGAGCGATCGGGCGGGAGGAAACGCAGCTTCTCGAGCGAGATCAGCGACGGACCAGTGTCCTGGACCCCGCGTCCGGCAGCGAGGTCGCGCGCCAGCGCCGTGAGACCGGCCTCGAACTCTCCACCCAGCACCGCGCGCACTCCCACGCGGCGGAGGACGGCTTCGTTCAGCGGGGCGTAGAGACCGTAGGCGCAGAGATAGGCGCGCGGATTCACCGCCCGGATGCGCTCCACCAGTTTCAGGAACAGCCGGGTGGCCGTGTGCATGGGGAGATAGAAGGCAATCAGGTCGGCTTGCTCGAAGGCGTCCCGCGGAGGACGGCTGCAGGAGAGATCCGTGCTGGTCACCTCATGCCCTTCCCGGCGCAACCAGGCTGCCGGCGACGCCAGCCCGAACGGCTGCCGCCCCAGCTCATAAGTCGACACTAAGACCACCCGCACTGCTTTCATTATGCGCCCGGCAAAGGACCCAATTTAGCGCGGTCTTCGTGCCGGAGGTTAGCCCCCCGCGATCGCCCCCACCAACAACAGAGGCTCCACGCCGGACACCACCGCTTGCGGCAGCGGCGTGTCCGGGGGCTGGTGCGACAGATCCTCGCCGCACGCGAAGAACCGCACGAACGGGCGGCGCTGCCCGGTGGCCTGGTCGCGGATGGTCCCGCGCAGCGTGGGATAGCGGTCCTCCAGCGCGTCCAGCACCGAGCGCACCGACGCCGGCGGCGCCACTTCCAATTCCACCTCGCCGTTCACCCTGGCCAGCGTGCGCAGATGCGCCGGCAGCACCACCCGGATCATGGCAGCGTTTGCACCTCGACCGAGAGCACCGCGGGAAGATCGCGCACGATCGGCGCCCAGTGGTCTCCGGCATCCGCCGAAGCGTACACCTGCCCGCCGGTGGTGCCGAAATAAACGCCGCAGGAATCCAGCGAGTCCACCGCCATGGCGTCGCGAAGCACGTTCACGTAGCAGTCGCTCTGCGGCAGGCCTTCAGATAGCGCCTCCCACTGGTTGCCGCCCGTCCGGCTGCGATACACGCGCAGCTTGCCTTCCGGCGGGTAGTGCTCCGAATCGCTCTTGATCGGAACCACGTAAATGGTCTCCGGCTCGTGCGCATGTACGTCGAGCGCAAACCCGAAGTCGGTAGGCAGATTGCCGCTCACCTCGCGCCACGAATCGCCCGCGTCGTCGCTGCGCATCACATCCCAGTGCTTCTGCATGAACAGCACATCCGGCCGCGACCGGTGCATGGCCACGTGGTGCACGCAGTGGCCCACTTCGGCCTCCGGATCGGGGATCTGGGCGGATTTCAGCCCGCGATTGATGGCCCGCCATGTGACGCCGCCATCGTCGGTTCGAAAGGTCCCCGCGGCCGAGATGGCGATGTAGATGCGCTCCGGATTCGCAGGATCGAGAATGATCGTGTGCAGGCACATTCCGCCGCCGCCGGGCTGCCAGTGCGGCCCCGAGCCGTGGCGGCGTAATCCCGACACTTCCTCCCACGTCTGGCCGGCGTCGGCCGAGCGGAACAGGGCGGCGTCCTCGATCCCCGCGTATACCGTGTCGGCATTGGTCCACGATGGCTCCACGTGCCACACCCGCTTGAACTCCCACGGATGCGGCGTGCCGTCGTACCACTGGTGCGTGCCCGGTACGCCTTCGTAGGCGAACTTATTGCCCACCGGCTCCCAGGTCTTGCCGCCATCGTTGGAGCGCTGCATGATCTGCCCGAACCACCCCGTCGATTGGGACGCATAAATCCGGTTGGGATCGACGGGCGACGCCTTGACGTGATAGATCTCCCAACCGCCGAAGTGCGGCCCGGAAACCTCCCACCGCTCGCGCTTGCCATCCGCCGTCAGCAGGAACGCGCCCTTGCGCGTCCCCACCAGCACCCTCACACTGCTCATCTTCCCCCTCCTATTCGCAAGTTACCATCCACGGCTTCCCAAACCGATCCACCAGCATAGCGAATCGGGTCCGGGGCGCGCCGGATCCCATCAACACGGCGCCGCCCACCTTGAGCCGCGCGTGCCGGTTCCTGCCGCCACTCCGCCGGCCGCTCGTGGCCGGCCCTTGCTGGTGGGGCAGGCGATTCGCCTGCCTGCCGGCGGTTCAATGCGAAGCTTCCGCCGCCGGCTGTAGATCGAAGGCCGGCCGCAGGCTCCCATCCATGTAAAACGGCACCGAGGTGTGCTCGTGGACGATCCTCCAGGCGCCCCCGCTCCGTTCCAGGCACAGCGTCTCGCGCATCCAGAAGCAGATCCGCTGGTCCACCCCGGTCTTCTTCCCGCTCAGCCGGAAGAAGGCATGACAGAAGGCCAGGTCTCCGCTGACGGTAATGTGCACATCGCGCCCCTCCACTTCCACCGGCCCCTCCCACGAATCCAGCCAAGCCTGCTTCTCCCGCCGGTCCACGCCGCGGTGCGCCAGCGGCGGCGCGAGATTGAATACCGCGGCATCCTCCGCATAGAGCGCGGCCACCCCGTCGGCGTCTTTCCGGTAATGCGCCCGGTGCAGGCCATCGATCAATGCCCGGATTTCTGATTCGTCATCCGTCGCTGCCGCTTTCCCCGGCAGCCCCTCGACCTCGATCACGGGGCGGATTTCCACACTCCCTACGCGCGCCCCCGGAATCCGCCCGGCAATCCCGATGGCCTCATCCAGGTCCTTGGCTTCGATCATGAAATATCCGCCCAACTGTTCGCGCATTTCGGCAAACGGCCCGTCCATCACCAGCCGCTTGCCGGTGCGCACCTGAACCGTGGTGGCCGTGGAGACCGGCTGCAAGGGCGCGGCGCTGACGAATTGGCCGCCGCGGTTCAACTCGTGAGCCAGTTGCCCCGACTCCTGGTAGCAATGCTCCCGCTGCGCCTGGTCCATGGCGTTCTCTTCCATGTAAATCAATAACATGTATCTCATTCGGTCCCTCTACTGTTGAGTCGAACCGGAGGCCTCGAAATCGACACCCCGGCCCAAAAAATTTTTACAATCGGGTATGCCCGCTGATGCTACCACAGCCGTGGAGACGCTTTACGGTTCGGATTGGGGCCGCATCGTGGCCACCCTGATCGGCATCTTCGGCGACTTCGACCTGGCGGAAGAGTCGGCCCAGGAGGCCTTTGCCGCCGCCGTGGACCAGTGGCCCGCCTCGGGCGTCCCCGATTTCCCGCGCGCCTGGATCATCCAGACCGCCCGCCACAAGGCCATCGACCGGCTTCGCCGCCAGGCCCTGGGGGAGGAGAAACTGGCCGTCTACAAGACCAGCGGAATGGTCCGCCTGGTTGAAGAACCGGAACTTCCCAGCGGCGAAATTCCCGATGAGCGGCTGCGCCTGATGTTCACCTGCTGCCACCCGGCGCTGGCGCTGGAGGCGCAGGTTGCCCTGACGCTGCGCACGCTCTGCGGGCTCGAGACGGACGAGATCGCGCGCGCCTTCCTGGTGCCCGTGGCGACCATGGCACAGCGCCTGGTGCGCGCCAAACGCAAGATCCGCGACGCCCGCATCCCCTACGTGGTGCCCCAGACCAGCGACATGCCCGAACGCCTGGACGCCGTGCTGGCGGTGATTTACCTGGTATTCAACGAGGGCTACGTAGCCACCCGCGAGGGCCCCCTGGTGAGGACCGATCTGTGCGCCGAGGCGATCCGGCTGGGCCGCCTGGTCCGCGCCCTGATGGCGCCCGATCCGCCGGCCGAGGCCACCGCCCTGCTGGCCCTCATGCTGCTGCAGGATGCCCGCCGCGAGGCCCGCATGGATGAATCCGGCGACCTGGTGCTTTTGGAAGAACAGGACCGCAGCCTCTGGGACCGCGTGCAGATTGCCGACGCCCTGCCGCTGGTGGAAGAGGCCTTCCGCGGCGGGCCCGGCCCGTTCGCCGTCCAAGCCGCCATCGCCGCGCTGCATTGCCAGGCGGCCCGCCCCGAAGATACCGACTGGCCGCAAATCCTGAGCCTCTACGGCCTTCTGGAACGCCTGCAGCCCTCGCCCATCGTGAGCCTGAACCGGGCCGTGGCGGTGGCCTTTGTCCAGGGACCGCGCGCGGCGCTCGCCATTGTCGATGCGCTGGCCGCCGCGGGCGAACTGGAGGAGTATCATCTCCTGCACGCCGCCCGCGCCGATTTGCTGCGCCGCGCCGGAGCTTTGCGAGAAGCCGCCCAGAGCTACCAGCGCGCCCTGGCGCTGGTCACCAACGGCAGCGAGCGCCGTTTCCTGGAGCGCCGCCTGAAGGAAGTGCAACCGCCGGCCGCCTGACGGGTAGCGCCGCGCGATGTGCCGCTAGGTCCCCGACTGCATGATTCGCTTCCCGGCAGACGCGCCTGTCACAGCATGATGCGTGAGGCATTGGTGGGACAGGCCTTCAGCCTGTCCAGGGCAGGCTGAAGGCCTGTCGTCATGGCGCGGCGCGCCACCCAAAGGGGTGAAAAACTAGCGCAGGTTTTCGACCGTGCCCCACCGGCGCGGCAGACGCTTTGGCAGGCTGAACGCCTGCCCCACCGCGGCAGCCGCCGCGGATCGAGGATTTCTAGCGTGGCGCGGCAGACGTTTTGGGAGGTTTTCGACCGTGCCCCACCAAGCGGAAGAATTGGGTCACGCGGTCGAGGACCTAGCCGCATGACGGGTAGTGCCGCGCCTGCGCGATCTCCCGCCTGCCAGACCCGCACGCTGCGCGCCCGCGGATTGTCCCCAGCGCGCCCGGCCACCGCGCCCCGGCCATCCCCTCCGAAGATTTCTGAGAGCAACGCCCGCTCGCGCCCACAAGGTAAGCTATGGCGCTTCGCGGAACCGTCTGCCCACCCTATGGCGCGGTGGTGATCTCCCTGGATTTCGAATTGCACTGGGGCCTGCGCGATCACCTGCCGGCGGATGCTCCCTACAGCCGGAGCATCCTGGGCGGGCGGGCCGCCATTCCGCGCATTTTGCAGGTTTTCGAGCGGTTCGGAATCGCCGCCACCTGGGCCACCATCGGTATGCTGTTCGCGCACAACCGCCAGGAACTCACGGACTTCTTTCCCCTGGTGCGGCCCCGCTACCATCAACGCCGGTTCGATCCCTACCGTGAGGACATCGGCCGCAATGAGTCCGAGGACCCCCTGCACTTCGCGGCTTCTCTGCTGGAGATCATCCGGGAAACGCCGCGCCAGGAGATCGGTTCCCACACCTTCTCGCACTACTTCTGCCTGGAAGACGGGCAGGACGCAGCCGCCTTCCGCGCCGACCTCGAGAGCGCGCAGCGCATCGCTTCCGCCACCCTGGGCCTGAAGCTCCGTTCGCTGGCCCTCCCCAAGAACCAATTCAACCCGCGCTACGCCGCCATCATCCGGGCGGCCGGATTCCGTTGTTATCGCGGCAATCAGCCTGGTGGCATGTACGCGGCCAACGATAGCGAAGGCGCGGCGTCCCTCCCGGCGCGCGCTTCGCGCCTCGCCGACGCCTATCTTCCGCTGGCGCCGGATCGCTTCCCGGTGTGGCAGGATGTGCGGCCGCAACTCGGTTTGAGCAGCATTCCCGCCACTCGCTTTCTGCGCCCGTACCACCCGCGCTGGAAGCACCTGGATGCGCTGCGGGCCCTCCGCATCAAAGCCGGATTGCGCGCCGCCGCCCGCCATGGGCAGATCTATCACCTGTGGTGGCATCCCCACAATTTCGGGGCGTACCCCGATGAATCGCTCGGTTTTCTGGCGGACATTCTGGAGGAATTTCGCGTGCTTCGAGACCAGTTCGGCTTCCAGTCGATGTCCATGGCGGAAACCTGGCAGGCGGCCGGCGGCACGGAGCCCGTTTCCGATTCGATGCCGGCGGGAGCGCAACTGGGATGAGCCGGCGGCTGGTGATGCTGGCCGGCCCGGGCGACTCCACCAACATCATCGCCAATGAGCTGCGCCGGCACTTCGGCGCTTTCCCGCTGCTTCTGGAAATGCGCCAATCCGCCGCCCGGACTCTCGGCCGCCGCGCCAGGCGCCTCGGCTATTGGACCGTCGCCGGGCAGGCGCTCTTCGCGGCCACGGCCGTTCCATGGCTGCGGTTTCTGAGCCGCGGCAGAATCGGCGAGATCCTGCTGCAAGGCGGGCTGGACGCCGCGCCGGTCGAGTCCGGCGTGATTACGGTCGGCTCCGCCAACAGCGCCCAGGCCATTTCGCAACTCCAGGCGGCCGGCCCGGCGTTGGTGGTGGTGAATGGCACGCGAATTCTGAGCCGTAAAGTCCTGGCATCCGTTTCCGGCCGATTCCTCAACCTGCACGCCGGCATCACCCCGGCTTTCCGCGGATGCCACGGAGCCTGGTGGGCGCTGGCCAGCGGCCGGCC
>JASHSS010000441.1 GCA_030038565.1 Bryobacteraceae bacterium | reverse complement strand
CGTTCCACCCACTCGTCTACTTCCGGCCGCCGCTGCCCGGTAAAACGCACCAGGTTGTTGGCCACCACTAACGCCCGGATCTGCTCCAGGCTCGTGGCTTGAGAATCGTCCATTTTGATGATCAATCCTCAGCATCCCGTGAACCCCCCTTCAGGCTCATCTTGCATGAGAATCCGATCCCCGGTTCAGGCTCATCTTGCATGAGACAAGAGTTAGCCGCCCGCGAACAACCGGCCGGCGTAGAATAGAGGCTGGATCGAAATGGCGAGCACGCGCCTGGAAGCCCTCAAAAACATGGTGACCCAGAGCCCCGGCGATAGTTTCCTGCGTTACGGGCTGGCGATGGAGTACCGCAACGCGGGCGACCTGGAGGCCGCCATGGGAGAGTTCCGCACGCTACGCCGGGCCAGCCCGGATTACTCCGCGGCCTACTTTCACGGCGGCCAGACCCTGGAGCGGCTGGGACTTCTGGAAGAAGCCCGCCAGTGGTACGAGGAAGGCGTCCGGGTGACCGCGCGCAAAGGCGATCTGCACGCGCGCAGCGAACTGCAGACGGCCCTGGATCTGCTGGGATAGGTCTGCCGCGATAGGGGCGTTCACGGCACGCGCCGCGAGGGAGAGTCCGGAGCTGTTTCGGCAAAATAGAAAGTTCCGGTTGATCTTGTTAGTTGGAGTTGCCGTTCCCTCTAGTTCCCAGCGCCTGGCATCGGGGCCACCCGTTGGGGGCCGAGGACGACTCGTGTTCCTAAACGCTAGAGGCGACTTTCCGCTATTAATCGGTCACGACGAAGGAAGTTACCTCTGCGCGGGCAAGCGGCTCCTCGGGCCAAAATGTGACGTCATGCACGGATTGTCGGCGGATCATCGAGGGCTCCGGACAATTCCTTGTTGAGCTCTCAACGGATTCCAGGTCGGGGCTGTCTGTGATAAGGAGGGCCATGTCATTCGGCGAGTATATAAGGGAATCGCGAGGAACCTGATTGGCGGCATGAAGGCGCGCCTAGCGGCCGCGGGATTGTTTGCTGTGACTGCGCCGATCGCCATCGGCTTGCTGGACCGGGTGACCGTCCGGGCGCAGACAGCCCCGCCTAGGTTAAGATTCGATGTCGCCTCGGTCAGACTGGCGCCACCCCCGGATGGAAGAACTCCAGCGCGTCGATTATCGGGTGTCCCCGGACCGAACAACAAAGACCCTGGGCGCTTCTCGGCTCGACTCAGCCTCTTGAACCTCGTCACCATTGCGTACGATATTCCGGGCTACCGTCTGTCTGAGAAAAGCGATCTCGGCCTATTGCGGCTGGATGTCGACGCCAAGATGCCAGTCGACACCACGAGGGAGCAGTTCAACGTGATGCTGCAGAATCTGCTGGCGGATCGCCTCGGCCTCAAGGTTCATTGGGCCACGCAGCAAATAGAAATGTACGCCCTGGTGGTGGCGAAAGGAGGGCCGCGGATCAAGGCCGCGGCGCCCGACTCACCTCAAGCAAGCGACGACGCCTCAAAAAACGAGAACCCGGACAGAACAGGATCGGACGGTTTCCCCATCCCGCCGGCAGGAAATGGTCCATGGAGGGGAGCGGCGCCGGGCGGCAAGATTGGCATGCGTGGGCACAATGAGACAGTGGCGGAGTTGGCCAGCGCGATTGCCGCGCAAACCCTCGGCGCTCCATTGACGGATGCGACGGGCCTCACGGGCAGGTACGACTACACGATTTTCTCGTCCACTACGGCCACTGATGCTGCGCGCCGGGGAACGCCTGCGACCGACGACTTCGATCGTCCGAGCATATTCGATGCGGTTCAGGAGCAACTCGGGCTGAAGAACGAGAAGAGGAAAGGACCGGTGCAGATGCTGGTGGTCGATCACGTCGAGAAGAAGCCGACTGAGAATTGAAGGGGTGGTGCCGACGATGCTCCAACAACCGGCTAGGTGCACGGCGTTGGGGCTTCAGCCTCCGATCGGCCGCCGCACGGCGGTGCGCAGCCGCACCGGTCCGATCAAGCCCGATTCCAGCAGAGGGGAATCGGCGGTGTAATGCCGCCAGGTGGTAAAGGTGACGCGGCCGCCGGGCGGCTTGGGCTTGCCCTGGGCATACCAATCCGGTAACCGCTGGATGGCCTGGCCGCCGCCTCCGGTTCTCGAACCAGTGGGCATCCCGTATTCGTTTTCGGGCGGCAGGTGCTCGTCGCCGATCAGCCGGTTGGGCCAGGGATTGGTCACCCGGATCTCCAGGTCGTTATCGCCCGGCCGCACTGCCTCGGTGATATCCACGCGGTAGGGCGCTTTCCACAGCGTGCCCATGTCTTTGCCGCTGATTCGGACTTCGGCCATCACCTCCACCCATCCAAGATCCAGGAAGAGCCGCTTGCCATCCGCCGTGGCGCCGGCGGGAACGCTCACCTTGCGGGTATATGCAGCGGTTCCCGAGAAGTACTTCACACCGGGATCCGCATGTTTGTGGAGGGAGAGCAACCGCGGCAGGGTGATGCGTTCGGGGGCCCCCCAGGTTGGGCGGGAAATTCACCTCCCATGGCCCTACGATCTCCACCGGCGCGCCGATGCCCGAGATATTCATCCCGGAGGTGTGGCCGGTGCTGTCGCGCAAGGTGTAGGCGCCATCCTGCCAGATGAGCAGTTCCGGTCTCGCGCTGCCCGCCGGCTCCACGACGGGCGGATCTTCCGGCTTGGGGATGCCGGCCGCGGCGAGTTGCTGAATGCGATCGTCGCCCAGGGCGTCGTGGAACAGTTCCGGATCGCCTATGTGGCCTTCGAAATACCAGGCGCCATCGCGCTCGAAGGCTTCTCCCAAGCCCGGATGGACGACGCTCCTGGATTTCGCGCCGGCGCGCGCCAGCTTGCCGTTGACGTAAACGGACGGCGCGCCGGCCCGGTAGACAATGGCGAAGTGCGTCCACCCTTGGATGGGCATGGGGATGGTAATCACGGGCGACGGGTCTCCGCTGATGCGCTCGTAGAGGCACACGCCATTTCGGCCGGCCGCCAGACCACAAGCCGCGTGTCCGGCGGCGTAGAGCGTCTCGCCCGCCGGCGGATAGAAGGCGAAGCTCTAGGGAATGCCGCTGCATGGAAAGCTCGGGGGTGATCCAGGGGCCGCCGCTGGAAGACCAGCCGGGACGGTTGTGCATGGCGAATTCCAGGCCCAGGCCGTCGCGGGCGAATCCAGCCCCACATAGTAGTCGGCAGCGCCGCACGGCGCAAGCGATTTTAGGGCCTGGAGACAACAATTCCACACACTGTGGAAAAAAGTGAGTTTTTCCCCTTGAAATCTGAAAACGGTTGCATTACTATCGCTCTCAGCCATATAGGGTGGTAGTAACAACTTTCCCTGCCCGGTCGCTTCCGGTCTGGGGGGCTTTTAGGGGCAATTCTAAAGCCAAATTCAACTCTTGGTTTTGTAGTGTGTCTCTGCTGATGGGGCTGTGGCGGCGCACTCTCAGAGCATCAGAAGCCTCGCCGCACACCTAAAAGTTTGGAGGTTAGTCGTGAGTAGATCCAGGGTCATTGCAGGGGTTATTTTCGGGTTGTTGGCTTTGCTGTCGCTGCCAACTGCCAGTGCCCAAAGCGTCACGGGCGAAATGTCGGGAGTCGTGGTCGATCCCGCCGGCGCGGTTGTGCCCGGCGCCTCGGTCCAGCTAATCCACGATCTCTCTCAGACGGTGCACAAATACTCCACCGAGACGAACGGCTCTTTCTATTTTACCGGCCTGATTCCGGGCACCTATAGCCTGCACGTTACACAGTCCGGCTTCAAGGCGTTCGATCAGAGAGGCATCACGCTCGCGGCGCAGGAACGCCTCGACCTGCATGAAGTCCACCTGGAAGTCGGCGAACTGACGAGCTCGGTCGAAGTGCAGGCCGATGCCGTACACGTGGCCACCGACAGCTCCGACCGCTCCATGGACATGAACTTGAAACAGATTCTCGACGACCCGACCCGCGGCCGGAATCCGGTGAGCCTCGTCATGATGATGCCCGGAGTTCAGGCGTTGGCCCAGTCGTACGACTATCGAGGCTGGAACGGCGGAGGCATCCCCGGCATCAACGGCGGGCAGCAGGGCCAGATCATCCTCAACTTTGACGGCGCAGCCAGCCAGGACTCCGGCAACCTCAATACCGGCTACATCAACCCCTCGGTCGATTCCATCAGCGAAGTCAAACTGTTGAATCAGAACTACACCGCCGAGTACGGCGGCCGCACCGCCGGCCAGTTGACCCTGACCACCAAGAACGGCACGAAACAGTTCCACGGCTCCGTCTACGACTACTACCGCGACGAGAGTTTGAACGCCAATGAGTTCTTCAACAACCTGACCAACGTTCCCAGGCCCCGCTACCGCTATCAGAATCCCGGCGGCACCATCGGCGGCCCGTTGATCGTCCCGGGCACGCGGTTCAACAAGGCTCGCCAAAAGCTCTTCTTCTTCTTCTCCTACGACAAGTTGTTCAACACCACCGTAGGGAACAATACCTACACCATGCCTACGCTGCTGGAGCGCCAGGGCAATTTCTCCCAGAGCGTAACGACCACGGGCACCCTGATTCCGATCTACGATCCCGCCAACAACGGGTCGCCTTTCCCCGGGAACATCATTCCCGCCAGCCGTATCAGCCCGCAGGGGCAGGCGATGCTGAACTTGTTCCCGGATCCGGCTCCCCAGGGCCTGGCGCTGGATCCGACCGGAAACCGCGGATACAATTTCCGCGCCGTCCTGCCGGTGTCGCGGCCGCTGGACGACAAGATCCTCCGCGTAGACTACAACTTTTCGCCCAAAGTGACGACCTACGCGCGCCTGCTGCAGGACTACCAGGCGCAGAACGGCTACAACACCACGGTGGGACCTCCCGGCGGCGCCTGGGGCCAGTTCCCGGACAGTTACCATGTGAAGTCCGCCGGGGCCCTGGGCACCATGATCTACACGTTCAGTCCGACTCTGATCAACGAACTCAGTTGGGGCATCAACCGCGGCAGCCAGGGCGTCATACCCTTGACCGACACCAGCGCCGATACTGCGACCGGCGGGGTGAAGACCTACCAGCAGAGCCTGCTGCCGTTGAAGGACAGCAACGGCAACCCGCTGACGCTGCCGCGCATCAACCAGAACAGCAACACCCTGGGCCTGTTGCCGCAGGTCAACTTCGGCTTCCCCAGCGGCTACAGCGCCCAATCCTCCGGCCTGAGCGTTAACGGCGCCCCCAACTTCAGCCTGGACAGCCGATGGCCCTTCACCGGCACCGACCAGTTGCAGACCCTCCAGGATAAAGTTACCTGGGTTAAGGGCGCCCACACTTTTAAAGCGGGTGTCTACTACGAAAGAATGGCCCGCAACGTGAGCGTGTACTCGGTCTATAACGAGGCCGGAACCTACTATTTCGGTTCTGACCGCTCCAACCCTTTGGACACCGGATACCCCTACTCGAACGCGTTGCTGGGCAGCATCTTCGCCTACGGGGACGATAACACCAAGCTGGTTAACCACGCCCACTATTCACAACTCGAATGGTACCTGCAGGATACTTTTAAGGCCAGCCGCCGGCTAACGTTCGACTACGGCCTACGGATGTCACGGGTGGGCGACTTGAATTCCGTGGGCAACACCCTGGGATTGTTCAACGCCGCCTCGTACAACGCGGGCGCAGTCGGTCAGTTGCTCTACCCGGGCTGCTCGGTCGCGGTAACCACCTCCACCTGCCCCACGGCGGACAAGATTGCGGTCAACCCTAAGACGGGGGCGGTCTACCCCTACGTCCGGCAGGGCACCTTCGACACAACTTCCTATCCCTCCGGCAGCTTGCCGTACTCGGGGATTAAGTACTACACGACTCATTTCTTCAACGTCGCCCCCGTTCAGCTCGGCCCTCGCGTCGGTTTCGCGTGGGATATGTTTGGTGACGGCAAGACCGCCATGCGGGGCGGCTTCGCCATCATCAATGGCCGCAACTGGGATGTGGATTACATCGGCGCGCTCAGCGCGGGCCAAGGCCCCATGATGGTGCCGCCCGTTTTTCTGGCGCCTACCGTGGTCTACACCAGCTTCACGGGGCTGAGCGGCGCGCAGTCGGTTTACACGCCCCAGAACCTTATCGGCGGCACTCCGAACGAGATTCCGGAGTCCACCTACAACTGGAGCTACGGTATTCAGCATGAACTGACCCGCGGTCTGATCGCTGACATCTCCTACGTCGGCAACGCGCTCAAACACGGTTTCGCCGAGTCGTACGACTCGAACGCCGTCCCGCTGCTGACCACCTGGAAGCCTTCGGGCTGCGCCAACCCGATCCAAGGCGGCTGCCCGCAAGCGCAGTTCATCGACCCGACCACCAATCCCGCCAATCCGGGTTTCTACTCCACCAACCTGATCCGCGCCATGGTCGGCTACGCCGGAATCGGCAATATCATCGACTATACCGAGAATTACGTCAACAACTACAACGGGCTGCAAATGCAGTTGAACCGGAAAGTCGGGAGGATCCAGTGGAACCTCAACTACACCTTCTCCCGAACCATCGTGTACAACAATGACAGCAACACGACGATCTGGCAGCAGGTCAACGCCCAACTGACCAAGAACGTGCTCAACCGGCGTCACGCCATCAACTTCAACTTCGCTTACGATATCCCCGGCGGCAGCCGGGTATGGAGCAACCCCTTCACTAAGGCGGTGCTGGACGGCTGGTACCTGAACGGCAACGGCTCGATCTTCGCAGGCACTCCCTACACCGTCAGCTGCAGCTCGACAGGCGCGCCTTCGGAATACTGGACCGGCACTCCTACCGCGGACCTCCCATTCCGCTGCGAGATGGGGAACAACTTCTACCTGCCCAAGGGGCAACTGCCTTCGCCAACGACCAGCGCCGATTTGCAGGTTCCTCTGAACGCCGCCAACTTCACGCTTCCGCCGGCCAACTCGCTGGGCATCGGCAATACGCCGCCGACCCTGTTCTACGGTCCGTGGCTGTGGGATCTGGACCTCTCCCTGGCCAAGATGACCCACATCAAGGAGCGGGCCACTCTGGAGTTGCGCGTGGAGAGCTTTAACACGTTCAACCACTTCAACCCGAGCAACCCGAACACTTCACTCACCTTGAACTTCACCAGCGGCGCGAACACCAACGCCGCATTCGGTACCGTCCAAAGCGCCCAGGTTCAAGCCCGGCACGTAGCCCTGTCGGCCAGAATCCGGTTCTAATTCGGCGATTCCGTTTCCCCCGGCCGTCTGCGCGAAGCGCAGGCGGCCCTGGGCGACGGCCCCCGGCAGGCCCCACCGCACAACCTCTGTCTATCCCCCCAAAATCAACCGCGGCTTCTTCGTGAGAGTTCCTCTCAAGTACTCCCCGCGATCTGTCCGAAACACATGTTACGCATTCCAGCTACCCAAGTTTTTCGTATCCTGGGAACACCGGCAGCCGGCATGGCGTATGATTTCCGAAGAATACCCCGCGAACGCCGGATTTTTTTGGCCGGGCTGTCGAAAACGCCCGGCGTCGAACGACACTACTGTGACAGGACATCAGGAGGGGAGGGACGCCCATGACAGGTAACAACGCAGAACGATTGAATTTAAGGGAGGCTGGCGGGATCTTCTGGAGGGATGTGAAGTACGCGCTCCGCTCGCTCGCCGGAGCGAAGGGGCTTTCCATTACAGTGGTCCTCACGCTGGCTCTGGGAATTGGGGCCAACGCCGCCATCTTCACCCTGGTCCGTGGGGTTCTGCTGCGGCCGCTGGTCAATCGAGACGAAAACCGGCTGATTTACATCCGGCAGAGCGCGCGGGGCCTGGGCATGGAGAATGCGGTGTTTTCCGTGCCAGAGATGCAGGACTTGCGCGAGCGGATCAAGTCGTTGAGTGCCATTGGCGATTTCTCCACCATTGGCTTCACCATGAATGGGCTGGGCGAGGCGCGCGAGGTGAAGGCGGGAGTCGTCGGCGGGAACTACTTTAGCGTGATGGGGCTGCATCCGGTGCTGGGACGGCTGCTGGATATGCGAGACGACGGCCCGTCCGCCGCCGGCGCGGTGGTGTTGACGTATCGCTTCTGGACCACGGCCCTCCATAGCGACCCGTCGGTGATCGGAAAGGTCGTCCGGTTGGAATCTTACGGGCCGGCGCGCACGGGGACCGTCGTCGGTGTGTTGGAACCATCGATTCCATACCCGGCCGATACCGAGATCATCGCCAACGTGGTAACCAGCCCACACCACCTCTCGGCGACCATGGTGACGGGGCGGATCCATCGCATGACGGAACTGTTTGGCCGGCTGGCCCCCGGCGCGACCCTGGAACAGGCGCGCGCCGATCTCCGGGCAGTCCACAGCGCCATGATGAAGGAGCATCCCGAGGCGTATCCCGCGAAGGCGGACTTTCGGATTGACGCGAAGTTGCTGCGCGACGAGATTACGTCCAAGGCCAGCACCGTGCTTTGGGTGCTGCTGGCGGCCTCGGGATTGGTCTTCATCATCGCCTGTTCCAACGTGGCCAACCTGATTCTGGCGCGGACGATTCGCCGGGAAGGGGAACTGGTGGTTCGGGCCGCCCTGGGCGCTTCGACCGCCGCGCTGCGGCGAGTCCTGCTGGCGGAAAGCCTGCTGCTGTGCGGTGCGGGAGCGGCGCTGGGAGTCCTGACCGCGCGCCCGATGGTAGCCATCCTGGCGCGATACGCGTCGCGGTTCTCGGTCCGCGCTCTGGATTTGACGGTGGATTCCAGCATGCTATGGGTGGGGGCCGGGCTGGCTATCGTGGCGGCGGCTCTGTTGGCGTTCATACCGCGGCTGCCGGCGGGCGACCGCTCCAGCGGGATCAGCCTTTCCAATGGCAGCGTGCGGATCACCGGTGGCGGGAGGCGGCGGCTGCGGGCGTTCGCGGTGACCCAGATCGCCGCTTCGTTCGTTCTATTGGCTGGCGCGGCGATGCTGCTGAAGACCTTGTTGGCCTTGCAGGCGGTCGATACCGGCCTCGATACCCGCCGCGTGCTGGCGATCAACGTACCGATCCTTTCGTATGGGCGGACTGATGGCCAAGTGGTGGGCTTCTACAAGGAGGCCATGCGGCGCGTCCACCAGTTGCCGGGCGTAGATGGCGTGGCTTTGGGCATGCTCACGCCGTGGCGCGAGGGCGGGCAGTTCGGCCCGGGCTTCCAATTCTCGGTCGAAGGCTACGCGCGGGCGACCTCGGAAGAGGATCCGCGCGGGCAGTTCCGTGTCGTGACGCCGGGGTTTTTCGCCGCCCTGGGAGTGCCCGTGATCGAGGGGCGTGACTTCGACGAGGCGGACCGCAAAGACAGCGAAGCGGTGACCATCATCAGCCAGACCGTGGCGCGCCGGCTGTTTCCCAACCAGGATGCGCTCAACCGGCGGCTCACCATCACCGATCCGATTGTCAAGTTCCTCGGGGGAGAAGTCAAGCCGATGCGGATCGTGGGAATCGCCGGGGATATCGACGACGAGCACCTGGTGCCCCAGCCCACCATGACCTTCTATATGCCGTTTGGGCAGGGACCGCTGTTTGCAGGACGGCTGTTCGTCCACGTGCGGACCGATCCGTATGCGCTGATCCAGCCGATCGCGCGGACGATCCGCAATCTCTCGGTGGATCAGCCGGTGGAGCGCGCCGCGACACTGGAAGAAGTTCGCGCGGAGGTGCTCACGCCGGACCGGTTGAACGCCATGGTTTTCGGCGGCTTCGCCCTGGTGGCCCTGACCATTGCGGTGGTGGGAGTGGCGGGCGTGCTGGCATTTTCGGTGAGTGCGCGGACGCGCGAATTCGGTATCCGGCTGGCGATCGGGTCGCAGCCGCGCCATCTGTTGGGCCGCGTGATTGCGGAGGGTACGGCCATTACGGCAGTGGGGATCGGCGCGGGATTAGCCTGCGGCGTCGCGCTACAGCAACTGGCCGGCAACTATTTCGAGAACGCGCGAATGCCCGGGCCGTGGGTCGTGGCTGGGGCCGCGGGCATCTTGCTGGCGGCGGCCGTGGTCGCCTCCGCGTGGCCCGCCATTCGAGCCGCGCGCGTGGATGTGATTCAAGCTCTGCGGGCGGACTAGTCTAGACTCAATACTCTTCACTTTAGAACATTTGTGCGGTATTCTGTTTTTGGGCTCTGGAGGCCTCCACGTAATAAGGAGGTCTTTCGATGCTCGACGTTGTCGCCGTAGAGTCAAGCACCATCGCTTCAGTGGGTTACGATCTTGCCCTGGGACTCCTACAACTGGAGTTTTGTAGCCGGGTAATCTATCATTACTTCGGCGTGCCTGTCGGCGTACATGAGGCGCTGC